>JBAXWQ010000161.1:0-7744 GCA_037128315.1 Opitutia bacterium
GCGGATTCCACTCCGCGCCGGGCGCGCGCCGCGGACGACGGCGGGCAGCGGAGTGGCCCTACCTATGCTGCGCGTAAAGGTTTTAATTCAAAGGGTGTTTGGTCTTATTCCCCGCCAATAAAAAGGCCCGGCAGTAAAGCCGGGCCGAAGGGAAAGAAAACACCGTCCGCCTTACGGATGGCGGGAGTTGAAGTAGCCGATGAAATCAGCCGTCAGATCCAACTCGGGTTTGGCGTCGAGAATGGCCTCGCCGAGCTTGGCGACGTCGAGGAGCAGCCCGAGGTCCCGCTCCTTGGAGAAGACCCGCATTTCCTTGCCGATCTCAGCGGCGATGGGGGCCTGCGTTTCCTGGACGCGCTTGCTGTAGGCTTCCTGGGCCGCCTGCTTCTTGGTGGTGAGCTCTTGATCCATCTTCAGGCCCTCCTGTTGCTTGTCGGCCAGCGCCTTGGCATTGGCCACCGGGTCGGCATTGAGCTTCTGCATCTCGCCGACGAGGGTCCGGAGCTTCTCGCTGAGCAGGGACAACTCGCTCTGGGTGCTGGTGAACTCCAGTTCCAGCCCCTGGCTGGCCTTGACCAGCTGCTTGATGCCGGTGCGCTCGTCGAGGAAGGCGGAGCTGTTGATGTAGCCGATCCGGACAGGCTCGATCAGCTTCACGACGGCGGTGGGCTTCGTCTGGGCGGCAAGGGGCGCCACCAGTGCGGCGCTCAGGAGGGCAAGGAGAACGGGACGGAAATATTTCATGGGAGGTCGAGGAGTAGACAGTGCCACCGTTTAGGCAAAGACTAAAATCAAGAGGGGGGCATGGGCACAACCCATTGCCCGGGACGGCAAGAAATCACGCTGTAGGAGGGGCTTTACGCCCCGATCTTTGGCGCTTCAGCCAAACCTGGGCCTTATCGGGGCCTAAAGCCCCTCCTACAGCCCGAAATCCCAGCCATTTTCCAGAAGGGCCGTTTAATTAACCGCCGCCAACTGGCCGCAGCCGGCGGCGATGTCGATGCCCCGGCGCTGGCGGACGGTGCTGGGCAGGCCATACTCCGCCAAAATAGCCTGGAATTTCTTCGCCGCGGCCTGGCCGGTGGGCACCCCGCCATAGCCGGCGGTGGGGTTCAACGGAATCAGGTTAACCTGCGCCCACTGGCCCTGGAGCAGCCGGCCCACCGCGTGCGCATTTTCCGGCGTGTCGTTTTGGCCCTCGATCAGGGTCCATTCGTAGAAGATCTTGGACTGCATTTTCTCACTGTAGTAGCGGCAGGCCGCCATCAGGTCGGCCAGCGGCCATTTTTTCGCCACCGGGACCAACGCCACCCGTTCCTCCTGGGTGGCGCCATGCAGGGACACCGCCAGGCTGATCGACCGGCCCTCGTCGGCGAGCCGGATGATGCCCGGGATGACGCCGACCGTGCTGAGGGTGATTTTTCTCGTCCCGAGGGCCAGGCCGGTTTCGTCGCGGAGAATGTCGATGGCGTGCACGACCGCCTCGTAATTATGCAGCGGCTCCCCCATGCCCATCAGCACGACGTTCCGGAGGCGCTCATGGCGATGGTGCGGGGAGGGGCTGTGGGGTTGCGCCAGCGGCGCGCCCGGCCCGGCGCCACGCAGGGCCTGGTCGACATGCAGGGCTTGCGCCACGATTTCCCCGGCGGTGAGATGCCGCGCAAAGCCCATCTGGCCGGTGGCGCAGAACACGCAACCCATGGCGCAGCCCGCCTGGCTGCTGATGCAGGCCGTCACGCGGCCGGTGTACCGCATGAGCACCGTCTCAATCGACCGCTGGTCGGCCAGGGTGAGCAGGTATTTGCGCGTGAAGCCATCCGTGCTGCGGGTCTCCACCGCCACGGGCAACCGGGCCCAGGTGAGTTCCTGCTGCGCCCGCTCCCGGAAACGTGCCGGCAACTCGGGCATCTGCGCCCAGTCGGCCGCCCCTTCCCGGTACGCATATCGCCACAGCCGCGCGGCGTGCACCGGACTGAAATCCCACTGCACCACCCGTTGGCGCAATTCCTCCCGGGTGAGGTCGTAGAAGTTGGCCGGCGCTGGTTTGATCAATGTCCCGGATTTGTGAACGCCGTTCCGCTTTCGCGCAAGGCTTCGGCGGTCGGAAATGTCCGTCGGGATTTGGCCAGAGGGAGAGAACTCATTGGCCGAAGAGCTTGTGGGTCGGGGTTTATCCCCGACATCCGGCGGTTGATTGTCGGGCATGAAGCCCGACCCACCCAAACGAATCCTGCGACCTGTCCGACCTACATGTTGCCAGCGGGCGAACTTCCACCCAACCTCCGAGGCCTATGAGCCAGAAAACAGTCATCGCCGGCGGCAGCGGTCTCCTCGGCCGCTCGCTCGCGCGGTCGCTGGCCAGCGAGGGCTGGGAGGTGGTCATTTTGACGCGCGACCCGGAAAAGAACCCCCTGGGCACGGATCCCTCGGCGGGCCTGATTCGGGCGGTTTTTTGGGACGGAAAAAAAGGGGGACCATGGACGGCGGAGCTGGATGGGGCGCACGCGCTGGTCAACCTGGCCGGGCGCAGCATCAACTGCCTGTTCACCCTCGAAAACAGCCGCGAGATCCTGGAGTCCCGGCTCGACGCGGTGGCGGCCCTCGGCAAGGCGCTGGCGAAATGCAAGCGCCCCCCGCCCGTCTGGGTCCAGGCCGGGGCGGTCGGCTGCTACGGGACGATCGGGGAGGAGGCGTGCGATGAGACGGCGCCGATGGCCCACGATTTTTTGGCGGAGGTTTGCCGGCAGTGGGAGGAGGCGTTCCGCCAGGCTTGCCCAGCGGGGATCCGTCCGGTGGTCCTGCGCCTGGGCATCGTGCTCGACCGGACCGGCGGGGCCTACCCGTCCCTCGCCCAATTGGTCCGGCGCTTCCTCGGGGGTGCCGCGGGAACCGGGCGGCAAGGGTTTTCCTGGGTACATGGCAGCGATGTGCGCCGGGCTTTCCGCCAGGCCATCACACGGCCGGAAATGAGCGGCGCCTACAATGTCTGCTCGCCCCATCCTGCGACCAACGCCGAATTCATGGCCGCACTACGCCATTCGCTGCACCGGCCGTGGGTGCCGCCGGCTCCCGCCTTTATGGTCAAACTGGCCGCGACCTACCTGATGCATACGGATCCGACCCTCGTTCTGGGCGGCCGGCGGTGCGTCCCGCAACGCTTGTTGGCCCAGGGATTCCGCTTTGAGTTTCCCGACCTGGTGTCGGCCTTGGGTGATTTGGGGTGATTGCTGTAGGGCGGGGTCGCTGACCCCGCCAGCGCCCGGCAATCGGCGGGATCAGCGATCCCGCCCTACAATTCGGCTGCGGCCATTCCCTACATCGAGTACTTGCTTCGCTCCGGCTCGCAGGGGGCCATGCCCTCGTAGTTGTGCACCGATCCAGCGGTGTCGGCCCACAGCGGCAGGTTGTTCACCCGCGCCAGCCGCATCTGGACCACCTCGTCTTGAAACTCTTTTTCACGGGCGTGCATCATCAGGTGATTCAACGCGGCATACAGCACGTCCTCCGGAGTGACGTCCAGGGCTTCTGCGAGGCGAACGACCGGGGCGGATTCCGCCTCGTCGAGATGGAGTTTGATATTCATGGGGTAGTTTTCCTTTGCGCCCAGTATAGTCCCGGAACCCCGCCGCGTCTGCGCAGATCTTGTCATATCCCGGAGGCGACCGGCCCGGCGTTGCCTTTTGGACCGGTGCCGCCCAGCTTGGGGCATGCTCGAGTGGCTGACCAAATTTCTCCAGGCCTTCATTCCCCTGTTTGTCGCCATCGACCCCATCGGGCTGGCGGCGATTTTCCTCGGGCTCGGCCAGAATATCGCGCCTGCGCAACGGCAGAAAATTGCGGACCAGGCGACCTGGACCGGCGGACTCGTCGCGCTGGGCTTTCTCTTCCTGGGGCAGAGCGTCTTCCGGGCGGTCGGCATCTCGGTCAGCGACTTCCAGATCGCGGGCGGACTCATCTTGTTCATTTTGGCGGCGAAGGACCTGATCCAATCGGCCGCGGAGCCCGAAAAACTGCCGGAAGATTTCGGGGTTGTGCCGCTGGGCATGCCGCTGATCGCGGGCCCGGCGTCCATCACCACCCTGCTGGTGCTGGCCCAGACGCAGTCAATCGGCCTGGTCGTCACCTTGGTCGCGCTGGTGGCCAACCTGGTGATCGTGGTCCTGGCGCTCCACTACAGCGGCTGGCTCGGGCGCAAGATCGGCCCGACCGGCCTGCGCGCCATCTCCAAGATCATCGCGATGCTGCTCGCGGCCATCGCGGTGAACATGATCCGTCGCGGCTGGAGCGCCTGAAATGAAAAAAACCGCCCTCGCCCTGGGTTTGGTCATCATGGCTGCCGTGACCGCCGGCGCCTCGCCGTTGGGCGACACCCTCAACCGCGTCGTGGCGGACACCCGCGCGGAATTCACCAGCCCGGCCCTCCAGCCCGAGCAACTGGCCGTCACCGTCATCGACCTGCGCGGGCCGACACCCGTGCGGGCCGATTACCGCGGCGAGGAGCGCCTCTACCCGGCGAGCGTCATCAAGCTGTTCTACCTCGCCTACGCCCACCGGCGGCTGGAGGACGGCCACCTGGCCGACACGCCCGAGCTGCAGCGCGCCCTGCGCGACATGATCGTCGAGTCCTACAACGACGCCACAGCCGCGGTCATCGACGCTATCACGGGGACGACCGGCGGCCCCGAGCTGCCGTTGGCCGAGCTCAACGCCTGGCACGACCAGCGCATGGCGGTGACGCATTATTTCGCGGCGCTTGGCTACAAGAACGTGCTCGCCGTGCGCAAGACCTGGGCCGAGGGCCCCTATGGCCGCGAGGAACAGGATGCGGCCGTCCACCTGCCCCGCCGGAATTTTCTTTCGACCAACGATACCGCCCGTCTGCTCGAGGAAATTGCGACCGGTCGCTGCGTCACCCCGGCGCGCTCCGCGCAGATGCTCGCCCTCCTCGCCCGCGACCCGCAGAAGGCGCCGCCGAACACGGATGATCCCGAGGACTACGAAGGCGTCGGCTTCACCGGTCCGGGCCTGTCGCCCGGCATGAAGCTCTGGTCGAAGGCGGGTTGGGTTTCGTGGGCGCGGCACGACGCCGCCCTGATCGAGTTGCCCGGCGGGGGCCGCGTGATCATCGTCACCTTCACCGACGGCCGGGAACACGCGAAGAATCGCGCCATCATTGGAGCTGTGGCCCGGCGCATTCTCGCGGCTTTGCCGCGGGCGGGAAAATAGGTCGGCCGGAGGACCCGCCTCCCTGCGGGCCGCAGGACAAGAAATGCCGCTGAGACCACCAGACGGCCCGCAGAGACCAGCCTTCGCATCATGCTACGGCGCGGCAAGCGCGGGCCCTCCATGGGCCCGGGTTTCTCTTTCAACTTTCACCATTCAACTTTTTCATGTCCCCTGGAACGTCGTCAGCAGGTCCGCGTAGATCTTGGCGGAGTCGACGAGGTCCTTGAGCCGGACCCGCTCGTCGACCGCGTGGTAGTCCACGCCGCCGGGACCGTAGCCGAGCGTGGGAATTTTGCGCACCGCGGCGAAAAAATGCATGTCGTTGAAGCCCGTGGAGACCATGAATTTTGTCGGCCGCCGGCGGACGCGGGTGACGCTGCGCTGCATGGCGGCAAACAGCGGGTGGGTCGGCGGGTGGTAGCAGGAGAAATTATCCGAGATCTGGTCGATGGTGATGCGGCACCGGGGGATTTTTCGGGCCGCCGTCCGGAGAAACCCCGTGAGTTCCCGCTCGGCGACCCGGAGGTCCTCGGTCGGCAGGACCCGGCGGTCGATCGTGAAGCTGGCGGCGGCCGGCACGGTGTTGATCTTGCCCCCGTCACCGGCGGTGAACACCCCGCCGAGATTCAGCGTCGGGGACAGCAGGCGGCCCTCCGGCGTCCGGAACTTCCGCCGCGCGAGCTGCCGCTTGTAGCCGTCGAGCGCGAGCACGAGGGCGGACATTTTTTCGAGGGCGTTGATTCCCTGGTCCGGCAAGGAGCCGTGCGCGGCTTTGCCGTGTACATGCACATTGAGCCAGATCACTCCATTGTGGCCGCAGCAGATGGCGTTGCCTTCGCCCCCCTCCCCCACCACGGCATAGTCGGCACGCAGCTGCCCGTGCTCCGTCACCCAGCCGGTGCCGAGCGAGCTGTCCGTTTCCTCATCGGCCACGAAGGAGACCTCCACATTGAAGTTCGGTCGCGTGCCGGTGGCGCGCAGGGCCTGAAGGGCAAAGACGATGCTGGCGATGGCGCCCTTCATGTCCGCGGTGCCGCGGCCATGCATCCAACCCGCCTCCACCACGGGGTTGAAGGCGCTGCCGTGCCGCCAGGCGCCTGAGACGGGGACGACGTCGTAGTGGGCGTTGAAGTGCAGGGTCTTTTTGGCGCCGGCATCCCAGAAGCCGAGTACGTTGTAGCGCGGGTAGTCGAGCAGGTCCGGCAGGGTTTTTCGCTGGAGGGCGCGCGGGATGGGCACCCGGCGAACCTGCAGGCCCAGCCCGCGCAAGGTTGCGGCCAGCAGGGTGGTCATGGCGCCATAGTTTTCGCCGGGTGGATTGACCGTGCGCAGGCGCACGATTTTTTGCAGGAAGGCCGTCAGGTCCGCCGCGTGCCGGTCGAGATACTGCGCGGGTGAAACGGCGACCGGGGAGGCAGGCTTCTTTCTCATCACGATTATCTCACCAGAGAGCGGACGCCGGGGCAAGCGAAGGAGAGGGCAGGCAGGCGAGTTCTGGCCGCAGTGCGGAACACACCCCGTCGCTGCGCGCCACCCCTCTCAAGAGGGGACCCAATCATTTGGTGGAGTTGTATAGATTCCCCTCTTGGAGAGGGCCTCGGCCGTGAGCTCGGCCGAACGGGTGCCCGGCAGGGCGGGGTGTGTTGGGTGAGACTTCCCCCCGCGGTTAATTTTGACAGGGCGGCAGGCGGCCTCACCATCGGGGTCAATGGCACTGGCAGACATGCGCAAGGACTATGGCTTGGCGGGGTTGCACGAAAAGGACCTCGCGAAGAACCCCTTTCGCCAGTTTGAGGCGTGGTTTCAGGAAGCCGAGGCGGCCAAGATACCCGAACCCAACGCCATGACCCTGGCGACCGTCGGGCGCGACGGCCGGCCGTCGGCCCGCACTGTGCTGCTCAAGGGATCCGATGGCCGCGGGTTTGTCTTCTACACCAATTACGAGAGCCGCAAGGCCCGGGAACTGGAGGCCAACAACCGGGCCACCCTGCTCTTTGCGTGGGTGCCGATGGAGCGGCAGATCATCATCGAGGGCCCGGTGGCGCGGGTCTCCCGGGAGGAAGCCGCCGCCTACTTTCAAAGCCGGCCGCGGGCCAGCCAACTCGCCGCGTGGGCCTCGCCGCAAAGCACCGTCGTCGCCGGCCGCGCGGTCCTGGAGGAAAGCTTCCGGGTGATTGAGAAAAAATACGAGGGCCGCGAGGTGCCGCTGCCGCCCAACTGGGGCGGATTCCGGCTGGCCCCGGAAACGGTTGAATTCTGGCAGGGCCGCCGGAGCCGTTTGCACGACCGTTTGCGCTACCGGCGCGAAGCCGGGGCCGACTGGGTGGTGGAACGCCTCGCCCCCTGACCATGACCGTAGCCACCCAACCGGCGCCGGATCTGCCGGCGGAGCTCGCCGTCCTGGCGCTGCTGCCGACCCCCCTGATCCTGACGGAGGACCGCTGGGAAAAAGGCGGCGTCAAAATCATTTTCGCCAACGCGGCCTTCTGCCAGCTGACCGGCTACCGCGGGGAGCAGC
>JBAXWQ010000162.1:0-7712 GCA_037128315.1 Opitutia bacterium
ATCACGACGCAGCCAACCAGCCAGACGGCGGCACCTGGCGCTTCGGTTTCTTTCACGGTGGCGGCCAGCGGCAACCCGGCGCCCACGTATCAGTGGCAGAAGGGTGGGGCGAACATCGCGGGTGCGACGAGCGCGACCTACACGATTGCGAGTGTGGCGGCGGGTGATGCCGCCAGCTATACCGCGGTGGCAACGAACAGTGCGGGGACGGCCACCTCTTCCGCGGCGACACTGACGGTGAGCACCGCCACCAGCGCCCCTGCCATTACGACCCAGCCCGCCAACCTCACGGTGGCGGCCGGCGGCGCGGCCACGTTCACGGTGGCGGCCACGGGCAACCCCAGTCCCACCTACCAGTGGTTTTTCGGTGGCGCGGCTATCAGTGGGGCGACGAGTGCAACGTTGTCGCTGAGCAATGTGCAGGCGGCCAATGCCGGTGACTATTACGCGACCGCGGTGAACAGCGTGGGGACGGCCATCAGCGCCACCGCAAAACTGACGGTGCAGGCGGCGGTGGCCGGCACCCTGGTGCCCAGCCAGCTGGTGGCGGCCGGTCATGATGTGGTGATCGCTGCCTCGGGCGCCACCGGGGCCGTCCAATGGCAGATTTCCTCCGACAATGGGTCGACCTGGCAGAATCTCACCAACAACACTACCTATAGCGGCGTGACCAGCAGCCTGCTGGAAATTCTCAAGGTGACCTCGGCCCTGAACGGCACGATGTATCGTTACGTCTCCACCGCGACCGGCAGTGTCAGCACCGCCACGACTCTGACCGTGGCCCAGGGCTCCTTCCTCTTCCCCACGGCTGTGAGTGCCGACAGTGCGGGCAATCTCTACGTTACTGATGCCTCGGCCCAGACCGTGCAGAAAATTAACCCATCCAGCCAGATCTCCCTGGTGGCGGGGACGGCGGGCCAGACCGGCAGTGCCGATGGCTCCGGCGCGGCGGCCCGCTTCAACCAGCCGGGCGCGCTGGTCGCGGCCCCCGATGGCACCCTGTTTGTTTCCGACACCGTCAATGCCCTCCTCCGCAGCATCACGGCCGCGGGCAGCGTGACCACGCTGGCCGGCACGGCGGGCAGCACGGGCACGGCCGATGGCACAGGCGCGGCCGCCCGGTTCTCCAGCCCGGTTGGACTCGCCCGGGACGCGAGCGGTGGCTTGTTGGTGGCCGACTCCCTGAATCACACCATCCGCAAAGTCAGCACCAGCGGCGTGGTGACGACGTTTGTGGGCACCGCCGGCACGGCCGGTTCGGCGGATGGCACCGGAGCGAGCGCCCGGTTTAACCTGCCCACCGGTATCGCCATCGACGCCGCCGGTAATGCCTATGTGTCCGATGCCGCCAACAACACGATCCGCAAGATTACTCCCGCGGGGTCAGTGACCACCCTGGCCGGACTCGCCGGGGCGCGCGGCTCCCAGGACGGCACCGGCAGCACGGCGCGGTTCAATCATCCGGGTGGCCTTGCCCTGGGCACCAATGGCGACCTCTACCTGGCCGACACCGAAAACTCGACCATTCGCAAAATCACGCCCGCCGGCGTGGTCACCACCATCGCCGGTCTCGCGGGCATGCCCGGAATGATGGATGGCAGCGCAGGCTTCGCGTGGTTTGCCCAACCCGAGAGCCTGACCCTCGGCAGCGACGGCAATCTCTATGTGGCGGACACGGGCAATGCGATGATCCGCAAGGTTACGCTGGCCGGCACGGTCACCACGGTGGCGCTGACCGTTGCGCCCACGCCGACACCGACCCCGGCGACCTCGAATCCCTCCAGCAGTGACCATGAGAGCAGCGGGGGTGGCGGGGCCCCCAGTGTCTGGTTCTCCCTCAGTCTGGTGTTCCTCTATGGGCTGCGTCGCCGCCTGCGGGGTACCGCTTGAGAATTTTCAACCCATCCTGTCTATGATCATGCAATCCAGTCTGGTTCCCGCGGAGGTCGAATCGCGCATGGCCGAAATCATTCCGGCCTTCTGGCCGGGCCTGGGGGAAAGTTGTCCCCGGGCGGCGCTGACTCCGGCCGAGCAGCGCGTGCTGCACATGGTGCAATTGGGCCTGAGCAACAAGGAAATCGCCAGTGCCCTGGGCCGGGCCGAACCCACCATCAAGAACCAGGTGGCTTCCTGCCTGCGCAAGTTCGGCGTCCCCTCGCGGGCCCGGCTGATGGCGTTATTGCGCTGAAATCCCCTTTTCGGGGTCCCCAACAAAACACTTGCGCCAGAGGGGTCGGGGCGTATCCATGACCCTTCTGTTTTTTGCCCGGGTGGTGGAATTGGTAGACACGCAGGTCTCAGAAGCCTGTGCCTAACAGCATGCGAGTTCGAGTCTCGCCTCGGGCACCATTTATCATGATTACGCGTCGGGCGGGCCGGATCATCCGCGAGCCCGGCCGACCCGGCGGGATGGCTGGGGGGTGTATTCAACCCACCCACTATGAGTTTCCTGTCATTCTGAACGAAGTGAAGTCTAGCCAGCAGGCTGGTGCGACATCCATGCTTTCGCTCGCGATATGGCCTTCGCAGCCGTGGATCCTTCGCATCGCTCAGGATGACAAACTGGGCTTGAATACACGCCCTAGTCCAGATGGGTCCGGTCCGCACGGCGCCAGTTCTGCTTTAACCGGGTTGTCGGCCCCGGCGTAAATTCAGCTTCCTTTTACCATGCTGTCCATTGTGCCGAACGGCCCGCTGGTCCATGCTTCACGGTCGCGGATCTATGTTCACTCGCTTTAAAAAAATACTCTCCCGGCCCAAAAAAACCGCGCCGGCAATCTTCAGCGACCGCAGAAAATTCCTGCGGCTGCCGATCGAAAACCCGCTCGATTTTAAGGCCATCATCGAGCTGCACGCGCATGACGATAATGAGAGAATCAATCCGGATGGCGCCGGGCAGAGCTGGACGGGATGCATCATGAACCTCTCCAAGGAGGGTCTCTGCATGAAGATCCACCCGGCGGCTTTCACCCTCACGAATGAAAAATGCAAGGTAACCCTGCTGCTCAATCATCAGGTGACCGTTATCCCGGCCACGGTCGCTCATTTCACCACCACACGGGAAGCGGCCGTCTGCGGTGTGAACCTTGAATTCACTGATCCGGAAACGAAAGCCGTCTACCTGCAGATCATCAAACCACTGAAGATCGGGGCGTCCTTCAAGGCCTGCGAGCCGGCGTGGCACATGCCCCCTCTGCGCAACGAAACCTATGCCGGTGATTTCGGCAGCAAGCTCAATATCTGGCGCCTGCCGGAAACCGGGGTCATCAGTCGCTGCGATTTCCGGCTAAGAAACCACGGGGTGCACGGAATCATGGAGCATAAGAAAATTGAGGTGTACCCCCTCAATCACGCGCTGTCCGATGAGGATAAACACGAAGCGCTGTGGATCTTCCGGCTCGCCATGAAAAATCTCGCGCCAGGCATCCCGTTCGACGTCCGGCAATCCTTGCAGGACATCGTGTCTTGACCCCGCTCGGGGTGAACGCGGGGATTGGCCAAGCCGCTGGGCTGGGCAGCGAAGGACCGGCGATGCTGGTTTTTTGACCGGAAGGTAACACGGACATGATGGACAACTGCGCCGCCATCTCACAACCTGCGCGCGAGCTTGGGACGGTTCTTGCGCAACACTCCTTTTTTCCGGTCCATTGGCTCGTTTCATCTTCCTTCCTTTGCCTCGTCCCATCGTGAATGCCAAATTGCTCCCTGTCCTGCTCGGCCTCTGGCTCCTCGCCGGCACCGGCTGCACCACGCTGAAGCACACGGCCGTGAACCAGGTGGGCAATGCCCTCGCGGAGGGCGGGTCCACCTTCGCTTCCGACGATGACCCGGAACTGGTCCGGGCCGCCTCGCCCTTCAGCCTGAAGCTGATCGAAAGTCTCTTGGTCGAGACCCCCGACCACCGGGGCCTGCGGCTGGCCGCGGCCCGCGGCTTCACCCAATACGCCTACGTTTTTCTCGAGCAGGACGCCGACTTGATGGCCGATCAGGACTACGCCGGGGCCAGCCTGCTGCGCAGCCGTGCCCGGAAATTGTACCTCCGGGCGCGCGACCACGGCTTGCGTGGGCTGGAGACGACCCACCCCGACTTTCTGCGCCAGCTGCGGGCCAATCCACTCACGGCCGTGCGCGCCGCGGTCGTCGCCGACGTTCCCCTGCTTTACTGGACCGCGGCATCCTGGGCGGCGGCCATCACCCTGTCCAAGGACAACGCGGACCTGATCGCCGACCTGGTGCTGGTGGAGGCCCTCATGGACCGGGCGCTTGAGCTGAACGAGCGCTACGATGCCGGGGCGATCCACACTTTCCTGATCACCTACGAGATGTCCCGGCGCGGTGCGCCCGGCGCGCCCGCGGATCGGGCCCGGCGGCACTTCGACCGGGCGATGGAGCTGAACCAGGGGACCCAGGTCGGGCCGCTCGTCAGCCTGGCCGAGGCGGTCATGGTGGTGCAGCAGAACCGGGCGGAATTCACCTCCCTGCTGCAGCGCGCCCTCGTCCTGGACCCGGCGGCGCAGCCGGAATCACGGCTGGCCAACACCATCATGCAACGCCGGGCGCGCTGGCTCCTCTCCCGCACCGACGAACTGTTCTTGCCCGAAGCCGCGCTCCCTGCTCCAACAGACAAGCTATGAAATGTCGCTTCTTGCCCGCCCTGCTGCTGGCCTTCGCCCTCACCCCGGCCCTCCGGGCGGCCGACCCGGTTGAAATCAAGCTGGCGACCATCATGCCGGTCGGCACCTCCGGCCACCAGAGCCTGATGGAGATGCGCGCGGCCTGGCAGAAGGCCGCCGGGCCGGCGGTCAAGCTGACCATTTATGCCGGCATGGCCGACGGCGAGCCGCTCCTGGTGAAGAAAATGCGCGCCCGCCAGATCAACGCGGCGCTGCTGACGGCGGTCGGCATCTCGGAAATCGACCGCTCGGTCTCGAGCCTGCAACTCATGCCGATGATGTTCCACACCTGGGGCGAGGTGGACTATGTGCGCGAAAAAATCCACCTGGAGCTGGAGTCGCGCCTGCGGGCCAAGGGCTTTGAGGTGCTGTTCTGGGGCGACGCCGGCTGGGTGCGCTATTTTTCGAAGGAGCCGGGGGCCCATCCGGACGACTACCGGAAAATGAAGATGTTCGTCCTCGCCGGCGTGCCGCGGCAGATGGAGATCATGCGGGAACTCGGCTACCAGCCGGTCAGCCTGGAGACCGAGCAGATTTTGCCCGGCCTGACCACAGGCATGATCAGCGTCGTGCCCGTGCCGCCGTTTCTCGCCAACGCCCTGCAGTTCAACCGGCAGGCGAAATACATGCTCGATTTGAACTGGGTGCCGATCGTCGGCGCCGCCGTCATCCGGAGCGATGTCTGGGAAAAGCTCACCCCGGAACTGCGCGTCCAGTTGAAGAGCATCGCCGAGGCGGCCGCGGGAAAAATCCGGGCCCAGACCCGCGCGGAGGACGACGAGGCGATCGTCGCGATGAAGAAAAACGGGCTGGTGGTGCAGGCGGTCACGCCGGAAGTGCGGGCGGCCTGGCAGGCGCTGGCGGAACGAACCTATCCCCTGATCCGCGGGACGTTGGTGCCGACGGAAATCTTCGACCTGGTGCTGGCCTCCTTGGCCGAGTATCGTGCCCAGCACGGTGAGGCGCACTGAGTCGCATGCATCCTGGGAGTGAGACCCCGGCCCTGATCGCCGCCGCGCCGACCGGAGAGGCCGCGCCGCGCCGCTGGTGGCATTGGGCGGAGGACCATCTGCTGACCCTGCTGCTCACCATCATGGTCGTGCTGCCGCTGGCCGAGATCGCCCTGCGCAAGTTTTCCACCGGCATTCCTAGCGCACCGGATTTTCTGCGGCATCTGACGCTGCTGGTCGGCATGGTGGGCGGGGTGGTGGCCGCCCGCGACGGCCGGCTGCTCTCCCTGGCCACGGCGCCTGCGCTGCTGCGTGGTCGCTGGAAACATGCGGCCCAGGTCTTCAGCACCGCCGTCGCGGCGGCGGTCACGGCGTTCCTCTGTGTCGCGAGTCTGCAGTTTGTCCTCCAGGAACGGGAGGGCGGCGGGGTGCTTGCCTATGGCATTCCGCTCTGGACCATCCAGCTCGCGATGCCCGTCGGCTTCGGCCTCATCTGCCTGCGGCTGGTCTGGCGGGTCGCCGACACCTGGGCGCACCGGGCGCTCACGCTCGCCCTGACCGGGGCCTTTATTCTCACGGCCATTTTCCCGCCGGTCGCGATTCCGAGCCTGACGCTGCCCGCCCTGGCCGGCTTGCTGGCGGCCACGGCCTTGGGGGCGCCCATCTTCATCGCGCTCGGGGGCGCCGCGATGATCCTGTTCTGGAGCCGCGACGTGCCGATCACCGCGGTATCGATTGAGCATTACGGGCTGGTGACCAATCCGGCCCTGCCCTCGATTCCGCTGTTCACGCTGGCCGGCTACTTCATGGCCGAGGGCAAGGCGTCGCAGCGCCTGGTCCGGGTGTTTCAGGCCCTGGTCGGTTGGTTTCGCGGCGGTCCGGCCATTGCCACGGCGCTTATCTGCGCCTTCTTCACTTCGTTCACCGGCGGCTCGGGGGTGACGATTTTGGCGTTGGGGGGGCTGCTCATGCCCGTGCTCATCGCGGCGAAATTCTCGAAGCGCGACGCGCTCGGCCTGGTGACCGGGGCGGGCTCCCTCGGGATTCTGCTGCCCCCGTGCCTGCCAGTGATCCTCTACGCCATTTTGGCCAAGGTGGACATCAAGGAGATGTTCCTCAGCGGGCTGGTGCCGGCCCTGCTCCTGATTGCCATGACCTGCGCGTGGGGGGTCTGGGCCGGCCGCCATGCGGACACCACCAAGCGGTTCAACTGGCGGGAAGCTTGGCTGGCGATGTGGGATGCCAAGTGGGAACTGATGCTTCCCGTGGTCTCGATGGTCGCGCTGTTCGGCGGCTGGGCCACGCCCGTCGAGGCGGCGGCGGTGACGGCGTTCTATGCCTTTCTGGTCGCGGTGGTGATTCATCGCGACCTCCGGCTTTTTGCGGATTGCCCCCGCGTGCTGACGGAGGCGGGCGTCCTGGTGGGCGGCATCTTGCTGATCCTCAGCGTGGCGCTGGGGCTGACGAATTACCTCGTCGATGCCCAGATCCCGGACCAGCTGGCCGACTGGGCCGCCATTCACGTGCAATCGCGCTGGGTGTTTCTGCTCGGGCTGAATATCGTGCTGCTTTTCATCGGCGGACTGGTGGAAATTTACGCGGCGATCGTGGTCGTCGTGCCGCTGCTCATCCCCATCGGCGCCCGGCTGGGCATCGACCCGCTGCATCTGGGCATCATTTTCCTCGCGAACATGGAACTCAGTTTCCTCGCTCCGCCGGTCGGGCTGAACCTGTTGCTGGCTTCCTACCGGCTGAACAAGCCGATGTCCGAGGTCACGCGGGCGGTGCTGCCGCTGCTCGGGGTGCGGTTCATCGGCGTGCTGCTGATCACCTACGTGCCGTGGATCTCCCTCGCCCTGCCGCAGTGGCTGCGGTGAAGGGGGCAGGGTCGGTGGAGGGCCCTCCAGAGTTCGGATCAAATCGTTCTCTTTATCGTAATTTTTCTCGTTCTCTCGATTTTGATCAGGATCGATAGGAAGGGTGAGAAAGATTAAGAGTAAGAGGAAAGAGAAAGAGGGAACCGCAGAGGCGTGGGATGGGTGAAGGGCTCAGCTCCCGTTGCGCCGCGGCCCGCAGAGACGCGGGCCCT
>JBAXWQ010000163.1:0-7651 GCA_037128315.1 Opitutia bacterium
GGAAAACCATCGTGGATGTTCCCGCCTTCACCCTTGCCGCCGGCCAGCAGCTGGCCCTGCGCGGCGAGAGCGGCTCGGGCAAAACCACCTTCCTCCACCTCATCGCGGGCATCCTCGCGGCGGACTCCGGCTCCATCCTCATTGATGGACGCGACATGGCCGCCCTCGGTGAATCCGGTCGCGACCGCCTCCGCGCCGAGTCCATCGGCTATATTTTCCAAACCTTCAACCTGCTCCAGGGTTATTCCGTCCTCGAAAACGTGATGCTCGGCATGGCGTTCGGCGCCGGGAGCGACCGGGCCCATGCGACCGCCATGCTCGAGCGCGTCGGGCTCTCGCACCGGCTGAAACATTATCCGCGCCAGCTCTCCACCGGCCAGCAGCAGCGCGTGGCGGTGGCCCGCGCCCTCGCCAACCACCCCAAGCTCGTCCTCGCCGACGAGCCCACCGGCAACCTTGACCACCGGAACGCCCGCGACTCCCTCGCCCTCATCCGCGAGACCTGCCGCGAAAACGGCGCCGCCCTGCTGCTCGTCAGCCACGACGAGCGGGTCCTGGCGGCCTTCGAGCACATGCAGGATTTCGCCCTGATGAACCGGGCGCTGACGGTATGATTTTCACAGAAGGACGCAGAGGCAGCAGAGAAAAACAATCAATCATCCGAAGCTTACTCCTCCGCGATCTCTGCGTGCTCCTGTAAAACAAATGATTCTCAACCTCATCTACCGCAGCCTCCGCCAGCACCTGCTCTCGACGCTGGTGACGGCGGGCAGCATTGCCCTCGCCAGCGGGCTGCTGCTGACGGTGTGGGTGGTGAAGACCCAGTCGTCGGCCGTGTTTGCCGCCACCAATTCCGGCTTCGACGCCGTGCTGGGCGCGCGCGGCTCGAAGCTGCAGCTGGTGCTCAACGCCATTTTTCACCTGGAGTCCTCGCCCGGCAACATCACGGCGGCCGATTACGAGGCCTTCCGCCGCCACCCGCTGATCGGGGGCGCGATCAAGACGGCCATCCCCATCGCCGTCGGCGACAGCTTTGAAGGCTGGCGCGTCGTGGGCACGGTTGATAAATTATTCACCGACGTCGAGTACGTCCCCGGCCGCCGTTACGCGCTGGCGCCCGGTGGCCGGAATTTCAAGCTCGGCTCGGCCGAGGCGGTCGTCGGCAGCTACGCCGCGCGGCGCCTGGGTTGGAAGCTTGGCTCCACCTTTCACCCACAACACGGGGTCAGTGAAAAGGCGGAACACGACCACGAGGAAAATTACACCGTGGTCGGCATCCTGGAGCCGACCAACACGCCGGTGGACCGCGTCATCTGGATTCCCCTCGAGGGGCTGCAGACGATGAGCGGCCACAATCCCCTCGCGGCGACCGAAATCAGCGCCGTGCTCATCCAGCTGCGCGCGCCCACGGCCGGGCTCATGGCCAGCAATTTCGTCAACCAGCCCGGCGGCCGGCTGACGTTTGCCTATCCGATTGGCGCCATTGTGGCGGGGCTGTTCAACAAGCTCGCGTGGTTCGACCAGGTGCTGACGCTCCTGGCCTGGCTGGTTGCGGTGGTGGCCTCGGGCTCGGTCCTCGTGAGCATTTATAATTCGATGAGCGCCCGGGCCCGCGACATCGCCATTTTGCGCGCCCTCGGGGCCCGCCGTCGCACGGTGTTTGGCGCGGTCGTGGGCGAGGCGGCGGTCATCGGCGTGCTCGGCTCGGCGGCGGGCTTCGCCGTTTTTGCCGGCCTCGCCCTATTCGTGGCCTCGATCATCCAAGCGCAGACCGGCGTCGTGCTCCAGCCACTGCAGTGGAACCCTGTCTTCTGGTGGAGTCCAGCGGTGTTCGTCGGGTTGTGCGGGCTCGGCGGGCTGGTGCCCGCGTGCAAGGCTTACGGCTTGTCCGTGGCGGAGACGATTGCCCCGGTGTCGTGAGATGGTCAGGGCTTTTTGTGGGCGGGGTGCCCTCACCCCGCGGGAATACGCTTTCGCGGCGCATGCCTCGCGGGGTGAGGGCACCCCGCCCACCTATCGGTCCGGCCCGATCGGTCTCCCGCTCCCACCAAATCCTTTGACGGCCGGCTCATCCTGGCTACGGTGCGGCCATGACGTTTTCCCTCCGGCTCTCCCTCGTGCTGCTCGCCACCGGTGTTTTGGCGCTGCGGGCGGCTGAACCGGCCAAAGCGGAATACGAGAGGGTCGGCTTCGACCGGCTGGCATCGTATACCTTCACCCCGCCGGAGATGGACAGCAACGACCCCAAGGCCACACCGCCGTCGGGGGCGGACCAGATTCCCGCCAAGATCAAGGCGCTCGACCAGCAGAAGGTGGCGGTGACCGGCTACATGCTGCCGACCAAGATGGATGGCGGCCTCGTGAAGGAATTTCTTTTGGTCAAGGACCCGATGATGTGCTGCTACGGCGTGATGCCGAAGATCAACGAGTGGGTCGTCGTGAAGATGACCGGTGCCGGAGTGAAGCCGCTCATGGACATCCCGATCACCTTCGACGGCAAGCTGCGCGTCGGCGAGATGTATGAGAACGGCTACCTAACCGGCGTCTATCTGCTCGAAGGCGACAAGATGGCCGATGTGAAAGGGTAGGCTCCGGAGGACAGAGGACGGAAGACAGAGGACGGTGGACGGAGGGCCGCGCCGAAGCCTCGTGCGAAGGATTGTCCCTGTGGGCTGCCTTCAATTGTGGGCGGGGTGCCCTCACCCCGCGAGGCATGGGCCGAGTTCGCTGAACCCGCGGGGTGAGGGCACCCCACCCACAGAGAAATCCGAAGGCAAACTGATCTCAGGCCTCCGCCGTCGTCGGATCGATCATCCGGCGGATCTGGGAAACCTTGTTGGCGGGAAACCCGCCCTGCTTGGCATGTTCGCGCACCATCGCTTCGTCGGGAGATATATAGACGCAATAAATCTTGTCATCGGTGACATAGCTTTCGACCCACTGGATTTGCGGGCCGAGGCCCTTGAGGACGCTGCAGGATTTCTGGGAGATGGCGTTCAGTTGCGCGGACGTGAGCTGGCCGGCTCCGGGGATCTCTCGTTCGATGACATATTTGGGCATGGCAGTGGTGGGTTGTGGGTTGGACTAAATCGGGGAAAAGCAAAGTCTGGCCCGACCGCTGAAACCTCAAACGACCCGCGTGATGGGGGCAAATATTATTACGACCCGACCGTAACTTTGAGTGGGGACCTAAATAAAAAAGGCCTGCCGGATGCCGGCAGGCCGTAGGCTGAACCGTCGTGGAAGCTCAGTTCCGGTATGTGCCGAAGGAACGCAGGCCTTCCTCCACCGTGACCTTGAAGGTCTGCTTCACCTTCGTGTCCTTCAGGCTGAGGGTGGCGGTGTAGTCGCCGGGCGGCACAAAGCGGTCGGCTTCGTCCCCCATGTAGTCGAAGCGGTAGTCCTTCTGCAGGCGCAGATCCCAGCTGAGGCGGGTGAAGCCGGGGACGGCGGGTTGCTCGAACTTGGCGACCTCGCGGCCCGTGGCATCGGCGATGCTGACCTTGATTTTTTCGCCGGCGAATTCCTTCACCCATACGGTGAGGAAGGCGCCTTCGGGGGGATTCTTGCCCTCAAAGTAGCCGGTGCCACCGGAGTCAACCCAACCGGGCAATATCATGCGGCCATGCGCGGGACGAATGCTGAACAGATGCGCGTCCTTGGCGGCCACCTCCGGGGTGAACTCGCGCAGGGCGCGGCTGTCGTCGAACACATAGAGCGAGCGGCCATGGGTCGCGACGACCACGTCGGCCTCGCGCGGATGGATCTGGATGTCGTCCACCCGCGCCGGGGGCAGGCCGCCAAATTTCACCCAGTTCTTCCCGGCATTCAGCGAGGTGTAGAGGCCGAACTCGGTGCCGAGATAAAGCAGGCTCGGGTTCACCGGATCCTCGCGCAACACATTCGCGGGGTTGGTCGCGGGCAGGTCGCTGGTGATCCGGGTCCATTCGGCGCCCAGCTTGGCAAACTTGTACACATAGGGGGTGTCGTCGCCGCTGCGATAAGCCGTGAAGACCACATAACCGGCCTCCGCATCATAATGGCTCGGTTCAATCCGGGCCACCCACTTGCCACGGGCCTCGGCGGGAATCTTGTCGGTAAGCTCGGTCCACTGCTTGCCCTCGTCGGAGGTGAGCCAGAGGCGGCCGTCATCGGTGCCGGCAAACAGGCGCCCGGCCTTGAGCGGCGATTCGGCGAGGGCGTAGACGACGGCGTAGTTCTCCGCCGTGCTGCCGACGGTGGCCGTCTTGTCGCGATCATTGCGGGAGAGGTCGGGGCTGATGATCGCAAAAGTCTCCCCGTGGTTGGTGAGCTTGAACACGCGGTTGCCGCCGAGGTAGATGACGTCCTTGGTGTGGGCGCTGCCGATGAGCGGGGCGCACCATTGGAAGCGGAAGCCCAAGGAGCCCTCCGTGGGCTTGGGTTGGGAGTCGCGCATCTCGCCGGTGCGGCCGTTGAACCGGTGCACCGTGCCGCCTTGCGACTCGGCGAAGATGACATCCTTGTCGTCGGCATCGAACACCGCATAGAAGCCGTCGCCGCCGCCGATCATCGTCCAATCGGAGTTGCGGATGCCTTCCTTGGTGAAGGTGCGGGAAGGTCCGACCCAGTTGGTGTTGTCCTGCAGCCCGCCCGCGATGCGGTAGGGCGTGCTGTTGTCCAGCGCGATGCGGTAATATTGGCCGGCCGGCACGGAGTTCAGGAACTGCCAGTTCTCGGCGGCATCGAAACTTTGATAAAGGCCGCCGTCGGTGCCGATCAGCAGGCGCTGGGAGACGGGCGGGGTCGGCTTGGCGTCCTTGTCGTCGGGCTTGGCCGCGGGAGCCGGCGGCACGCTGCCTACTTGGATGGCCAGCGCATGGACGTCGGCATGCACGTTGCTCGAGCGATCCTCGCGGAAGGTCTTGCCCGCGTCATCGGAGGCATAGACGTGCCAGGCGATGACATAGACCCGCTGGTCGTTGGCCGGATCGATCTCGATCCGGCTGAAATAGAACGGGCGCGGATTGAAGGTGTTGACGCGGGTCCAGGTGGCGCCGGCGTCCTCGGAGCGGAACACGCCGCCGCGGCGGCTGTGGTTCTGGTCGATGTCGCTGGTGCCACCCTCATCGCTCTGCACGATGGCCATCACGGTGCCGGGCTTGCTGCGCGCGACCGCGAGGCCGATGCGGCCGAGCTGGGCGGGGAGATGGTGGGTGAGCTTGGTCCAGGTCGTGCCGCCGTCGCTTGACTTGAAAATGCCCCCGACATCCGCGGCGTCCTTGGTCGCATTGGTCCCATAGAGAAAGGCCCAGGGCTTGCGCTGCCGGGCGTAGAGGGCGGCATACAGCACGTCGGGATTCGCGGGATCCATGACCACGTCGGAGCAGCCGGTGATGGCGTCGTGCGGGGCCGCGGCACCGAGGACGAGTTTCCAGGACTTGCCGCCGTCGGTGGTGCGATAGAGGCCGCGTTCGCCGCCGTCGGCCCAGAGCGAGCCGCCGGCCGCGGCGAAGACGATGTCGGGATTGGTCGGATGAATCGCGAGCCGGCGGATCGTGCGGGAGTCCTTGAGGCCGGCGAACTGCCACTTGCCGCCGCCGTCGGTTGACTTGAACAGGCCCACGCCCCAGCCGGAGGAATTGCGGTCGTTGCCCTCGCCGGTGCCGACCCAGACAAGGTCGCTGTTGGACGGGGCCACCGCCACCGCGCCGATCGACTGCACGGGTTGGTCGTCGAAGATCGGCGCCAGGGTCACGCCGTTGTTCGTGCTCTTCCACAGGCCGCTGAGGGCGTAGCCGACGTAGAAGACCGACGGGTTGTGCGGATCAATGGCGATGTCCGAGATCCGGCCGCCCATGATGGCGGGGCCGATCGACCGGGCCTTGAGGCCCTTGAGTTGGTTTTCCGTAACGGGCTGGGCCAGGGCGGCGCTCACCGCCAAAACCGCGAGGAGGCTAACCATAATGCGCTTCATCATAGGGCGGGCAGCACAGGGCAACCGGCGACCGAGCGCAAACAAAAGCGGCGCGGATTCCGCGGGGCGGCTCAGCGGGAGATGTCGCGTTGCGTCAGCACGCGGTAACCGCGGGTGTTGAGGGCGCTGGCTGCGAGGTCGTTGTCCTCCACGCTCAGGGCGAGCGCCGACTTGCCCTCGGGCCGCACGAGAAACGAATACAGGTAATGGATGTTGATCTCGACGGTGAGCAGGGCGTTGAGCACGCCCTTGAGCTGGGCCTCATTGGTGATCTCGACCGCCAGCACATCGCATTCCGTGAAGGAGAAATTGGTGGCGGCCATCAGCTCCCGGGCCCGGTCCGGATCGTCCACGATCAGGCGGTCAATGGCGCAATCGGTGGTGTCCAGAGTCGTCATCGCCATGACGTGCACGTTGTGCTTGGCGAGCAGGGCGGTCAGGTCATACAGCTGGCCGACCCGGTTCGGGATAAAAACCGAGAACTGTTTGACGGGATCGGCAGCGACCGGGGCGGAAGTGTCTGACATGGGCGGCAACCCGCAAGCTACGTGCCGTGGGGACGGCGGTCAATGCCGGCTTATACAGCCTGCCTTCGACGTCAGGCTTGAGTGTGGTCGGGCGCGGGCCCAAGCTGGGCCGATGCATGCGCGGCTTCCGGTCTTTGGGTCGATCCAGCCAACGGCCTTTCCGGCATCGGCATTCTGCGCCAGAATCCCATGAGCCAGCAAGACGCCCAGGCCGCCGTATCCCGGCGGGCCAACCAGAGTGCGCGGCTCGTGCTGCGTGGCATCGGGCTGAACGCCCTGCTGGCCGTCGTCAAGCTGGCGGGCGGGATCTTCGGCCACACCTATGCCCTGATCGCCGACGCCGCCGAGTCGATGCTGGACATCTTGTCATCGACCCTGGTCTGGGCCGGCTTCCGGGTGGCCGCCCAGCCCCCCGACGCCAACCATCCGTATGGTCACGGCAAAGCGGAGCCGCTGGCCGGTCTGGCGGTGGCGCTGTTCATTTTTGCCATGGCGGGCTGGGTGGCCTTGCACGCGGTGCGGGAGATTGTCACACCGCACCAGGGCCCGGCCTGGTGGACCCTGCTCGTCCTGGCCGGCGTCATTGTGGCGAAAACCTGGTTCTCGCGGCGGATGGGCCTGGCCGGGGAAGAGGTCGGGAGCACCGCCCTGGGGATTGAAGCGATGCACCATTGGTCGGACGCCATCACCTCGGGAGCGGCCTTTGTCGGCATCTGCATCGCGCTGTGGGGCGGCAAGGGCTGGGAGACGGCGGACGACTGGGCGGCACTTTTCGCCTGCGTGTTCATCGCGTTCAATGGCTTTGCGATGTTTACCAAGGCGCTGGGTGATGTGATGGACGTGGCGGCGCCAAAAAATTTCGAGAACGAGGTGCGCACGCTGGCCCTCGCCGTGCCGGGTGTCCGGGCCCTCGACAAGGTGCGCATGCGCAAAAGCGGCCTCAGCCACTTGGTCGACATTCAGGTGCGGGTTGACGGGAATCTGTCCGTGCGCGACGGGCACGCGATCGCGCATGCCGTCAAGGATGCGCTTATCGCCTCCGCCGGCCATGGCATCAGCGATGTGACGGTGCACATCGAGCCGGCGTTGGACTAGCGCTACTCCGTTACGTGCTCCGACCCGACACACCCCGCCCTGCGGGCACCCGTTCGGCTGAGCTCACGGCCGA
>JBAXWQ010000164.1:0-7561 GCA_037128315.1 Opitutia bacterium
CGCACGGCGCTTTCCAGCGCATGCAGGTTGAGCCAGGGCACCCCCTGGAACTGCGCCATCTTCGCCAGGTTGATATCGGTGGTCAGGAGCTTGGCGCGCATGGATTGGGCGAGGAACACGAGCTTGGCCTCGTAGTCCTGCCGGCGCGTGAGGTCGCTCTGGTGGATGCGAATATCGATGTGTTTGATGGCCCGGAGATCGTTCAGCACCTGCAGGCCCCGCCGGCCCCGGGCCTGCTTGCCCGCCTCGGCCGAGTCGGCGATCGACTGCAATTCCTGCAGCACAAAGGTGGGGATGATCAGTGCGGAGGACAGAAACTTGGTTTCGCACACCTTGGCGATGCGTCCGTCAATCAGGGCGCTGGTGTCCACCACCACCAGGGGCACGTCCACCTCGTGGGGCACGAAGCGCACGTAGGGGATGACCAGGTTGAAATCGTCCTTGCCGCGCAGGGCGATCACCGTGCCCAGATAAGTGCAGATGACGAACAGGGCCATTTGCACCAGATAAATGGTCTGCGGGTCCCCCTTGTTGAGCAGCGGGGAATTGGAAATCAGCCAGGCGATCAGCGCCCCCACCCCCAAGCCAAAGGTCACGGCGGTCAGGCCGCGCAGGGAAAAACCCTTGAGCATCAGGTCGACCAGCACCACCAGGGTGCCGATCATCAGGCC
The DNA here is from genome assembly GCA_037128315.1 of Opitutia bacterium. Classification (GTDB taxonomy): domain Bacteria; phylum Verrucomicrobiota; class Verrucomicrobiia; order Opitutales; family Opitutaceae; genus Lacunisphaera. The sequence continues at coordinate 672 of JBAXWQ010000164.1, forward strand.
GATGCCGATGGCCAGACCGCGGCGCTGGTCCCACTCCTCGACCGTGTAGCACACCAGCCAGCTCCCGGTGACGCAGAGCGCGATGAAAAAGATGCGGATAGCCAGGAGGGTTTTATTCATGCTCGGGGCGGTGGCTCAGTTGAATGCTCCCCTATTTTTCAACCACAGCAAGACAAAGGGCAGAACGAGGAACAAAAGCATGACTCCATAAAGAATCATTTGTGCCCGGCGGCCTTTTTTCTCTAGCTCGGGATTCAACTCGCTCATTACCCGCATCCGACCAAGCGCACCCCCCGATGACAATGCAATACTGGATGGTGAAATCCGAACCCACGGCCTACGCTTGGGCTGATCTGGTGCGGGACCAGCGCACCGCCTGGACCGGGGTCCGCAACTATGCCGCCCGGCTGCACCTCAAGGCCATGCGGGTCGGCGACGAGGTTTTGTTCTATCACAGCGTCGAGGAAAAATGCGTCACCGGCCTGGCCCGCGTAACCAAGCCGGCCTTTCCCGATCCGACCGCAGCCGAGGAAGGTTGGGTCGCCGTCGAACTCGCCCCCGTCGCCGCCCTCCCCCAACCCGTCAGTCTGGCCCGGATCAAGGCCGACGCGGGGCTCAAGGACATCGCCCTCGTGCGCCAGAGCCGCCTTTCCGTGCTGCCGCTCAAGCCGGCGGAGTTTGCCCGGATCAAACGGCTCGGCGGGCTCTGAGCCGGACCCGGTTGCTGAGCGGTTGTTGCAGGCGAAAGACCACCCCAACCCCCGGGCGAGGCCGGGAAGCGTCCCGAGTCGCGGGCTCGACAAACCGGAGCAAGGCGTTTTCGTCTTAACCCGTGTTCCAATCCATTGCCATTCTAGCCCCCGGCCTGCTCGGTGCCTCCGTGGCGCAGGCCGCCCGGCATTTCGGCGCGGCCCGGCAGATCACACTCTGGGCCCGCCGGCCCGAGACGCGCCTGCAGCTGAAGGGCCAGCCCTGGTGCGACCAGGTGGCCGACACCCCGGCGCAGGCGGTGCAAGCGGCGCAACTGGTCGTCATCTGCGCGCCGGTCGACCAGATCATACCGCTCGTGACCCAGATCGCCCCCCATCTGGCCGCCGGCGCACTCGTGACCGATGTCGGCAGCGTCAAGGGCGACATCAGCCGTCTCGGGCACCGGGCGCTCGCCCCGGCGGCCCACTTTGTCGGCTCCCATCCGATGGCGGGCTCCGAAAAAACCGGCTGGCAGCATGCCCAGCGCGATCTGTTTGTCCGCCGCACGGTTTTCGTGACCCCCTTGCCCGAGACCGAGGCCAAGGCCACGGAGCGCATCGCGGCCTTCTGGACCGCCCTCGAGGCCGATGTCGCCACCATCGAGCCCGATGTCCACGATGAGATCGTGGCCCACATCAGCCACCTGCCGCAGGTGCTCGCCTCCACCCTCTGCGCCGCCCTGCATCGCCGCGACCCAAAGTGGCGCAACTACTCCGGGGGCGGCCTCCGCGACACCACCCGCATCGCCGGCAGCGACCCGAAGCTCTGGAAGACCATCCTCGAGCAAAATCGCGATGAAGTCCTGCGCGCGGTCCGCCACTTCCAGGACGAGCTCCACGGCCTCGAGCGCGCCCTCGCCAATCGCGACTGGTTCGAGGTGCAGGCCATCATGGAACGCGGCAAGGCCTATCGCGACCTGTTCCGGCCCAGCCCGTGAGATTTTTCATTGATCAGTGTTTAATGTTCATTGTTCATCGGACCCAACGGGGCGCCAATGCACGATGAACATTGGTGAATGAACGATGAACATTTTCCCGGCCGCTCTTCCCATCCTCCCCTTCACCCGCCCGGTGCGCGGCGGCGTCTCGCTGCCCGGCTCCAAGAGCATCACCAACCGGGCGCTCATCCTCGCGGCGCTGTCCCCCCGCACCGTCACCTTGCAGGGCGCCCTCTTCAGCCGGGACACCCGCATCATGGTGGCCGCCCTGCAGGCCCTCGGCTTCGCCGTGCAGACCGATGAAACGGCGCTGACCATCACGATCACCGGCCGCGGCGGCGAGATTCCCGCCCGCGAGGCCACCCTCCAGGTCGGCAACGCCGGCACGGCGGCCCGCTTCCTCACCGCCCTCGTGGGCCTGCGACCGGACGGCGTCTACCACTTCGATGGCGACGAGGCGATGCGCCGCCGGCCCATTGGCGCCCTGCTCGCGGCCCTTGCGGACCAGGGCGCGTCCGCCTCCGCCCGCAGTTTTCCCTTCACCCTGAAAACCGCGGGGCTCCGCGGCGGGACCGTCGCGCTCGACGCCACGGAAAGCTCCCAGCTGCTTTCCGCTCTCTTGATGGTGGCGCCGCACGCCCGCTCGCCGCTGACCGTGCAGCTGAAGGGCGACACCGTGTCCAAGCCATTTGTGACCATGACCGAGCGGATGGTGCGGCAATTTGCCTCCGGTCCGACCGGGTACGCCATTGAGGGCGATGCCACGGCCGCCAGTTACTTCGCCGCGCTCTCCATTGTCACGCGCGGGACCATCGAGGTCCGCGGCCTGAACCTGTCCGCCGCGGCGCTGCAGGGCGACGCCGCATTCTACCGTCTGCTGGAAACAAATAATCTGCTCTCCCGTTCCGGCCTGGCCGTGACGGCCGGCGGCGCCCGCATCGGGCTCACGGCTGATTTCAACGATTTTTCCGACACCTTTCTCACCCTCGCCGCCCTCGCCCCGCTGCTCGGAGGGCCCACCATGATTTCCGGCATTGCCCACACCCGCAAGCAGGAGACCGACCGGGTGGCCGGCATGGCCCGCGAATTGCGCCGGCTCGGCCAGCATGTCATTGAAACGACGGACACGTTGGAGATTCACCCCCGCCCGCTGACGGCCGGCGTCGAAATCGAAACCTATCACGACCACCGTTTCGCGATGAGCTTCGCCGTCCTCGGCTGCCATGACCTTCACCAAAACGGCCAGCCCTGGCTCACGGTCAAGGATCCGGGTTGCTGCGCGAAGACCTTCCCGGGATTCTTTGACTTGCTGGCCGGGCTCAGGGCCGACGCTCCCTAGGAAACATTTTTTATGTGGAACTCAGGAAATCAGGAAATATCTGGCCCGGGCCGAATATTTCCTGATTCCTGCTTTCCTGATTTCCCCATTTCCTGTCTGCTGGAATCCTGAGTCAGCCTTTTCATGGCCCCATCCCCTTTCATTATCATCGCGATCGACGGCGGCGCCGCCTCCGGCAAGTCGTCCTCGTCCAGGATCCTCGCGGATCGCTTCAATCTGCTGCACGTCGACACCGGCTCCTTCTATCGGCACATCACCCATGAGCTGGTCCGCCGGGGGGTCGCCCCGACCGATCTGCCGGCCCTGCAGCGCACGCTGGACGGGCTGGCCTTCACCACCCGGCTCAACGGCCGCTCGGCCCAGTTGTTGATCGACGGCCAGCCGGCCGGCCAGGAAATCCGCGCGCAGAACGTCAATGAACAGGTCTCCCATTACGCCGCCCTGCCCGAAGTGCGGCACAAGCTCCTCGGCTACCAGCGCGGGCAGACGGAGGTCGCCCGGCAGCACGGGTTTCGCGGGCTGGTGATGGAGGGCCGGGACATCGGCTCCGTGATTTTCCCGCAGGCGGACTGCCGCTTCTTCCTGCACGCCGACCCCGCCGAACGCGCCAAACGCCGCGCCAACGAGGGGCAGACCGACTCCATCGTCGAACGCGACCGGCTCGACTCCTCGCGCAAGGCCTCCCCGCTCATGGTCCCGGTCGGGGCCACCGACATCGACTCCACCCACCTGAACCTGGAGCAGGTCGTGGAAAAAATGGCCGGGGTGATCGCGGCAAAGCTGAGTTGAATCAATGGCCACAAAGAGGCACGAAAATGCACAAGAACCGGGGAGACGGATTCCGGTGAGTTTCGTTTATAGTGTCTTTTCGTGACTTTTTGTGGCTAAAAAGATTTTTTGCCATGCCCAATTCCCCCGATCACCTGAAGATGACGCCGTTCTACGGCTTCTTCCACTACCTGTCGGGGGTCATCCATGGCATGTGGTTCCGCGGTGAGGTGGTCGGTTTGGAGAATTTTCCCCGGGAAGGTTCCTTTTTCATCGCCGCCAATCATGCCAGTCATCTCGATCCGCCGCTGGTCGGCAGCCAGATCAAGAAGCAGATGCGTTTTTTCGCCCGCAAAAGTCTTTGGAACAACCGTCTCATCGGCTGGTGGCTTTCCCAGGTGGAGACCATCGCGGTCGAGCGGGACAGCGGCGATGTCGGGGCCATCAAGCGCGTGCTCCAGGCCCTCAAGGACGACCGCGCCATTGTCCTCTTTCCCGAAGGCACGCGCTCCCCGGATGGAAAATTGCAAAAGCCCAAGGCCGGCGTGGGCTTGATGGCCTGCAAGAGCGGCGTGCCCGTGGTACCCTGCCGTGTTTATGATTCGTTCGAGGCCTTCGGCCGGGGGCGACTGGTGCCCAACTTCGGCATCCCGGTCACCATCGTCTTTGGCCAGCCGCTGCTCGCCGCGGAGTATGATGACCCGACGGCCGGCAAGGCCCGTTACGAAGTGGCCGCCCAGCGGATCATGGACCGCATTGCGGCCCTGCCGCGACCCGTGTATCCGGTGATTTGAGGCTCAATGATCAGGGGTGGGACGGGAGCCCCCACCCCACAAGAGCGCGGCCGGGGTAACATCGCGTACACTGGTGCACCCCGCCAGCCCGAGAGCAATTTCGGTTTAGGTTGGCGCATGTAGCCGGGGTCGCTGACCCCGGTTCCTCCAACCGGCCTCAGCGAGGCCGGCTACAACAAGGCGCGTCTAACATACCCGAAAACACGCTAGCGTCATACCCATCGCCCTTTGAATTTACACCTTAGCGCGGCAGCTTCGGTAGGGCGGGCACTCCGCTGCCCGCCGTCGTCTGCGGCGCGGGCCCGGCGCGGATCCCACTTCGCCAAGGCTACGACGAACAAGCTGGAATCCGCGCCCTACCTTCTGGTGCGAGCAAAAGCCTTTGGCGGTTGCAGGCCGCCCGCGCCTACCGCAAGCCGCAGGCCTGGCGCGCCCGGGCCATCGTCTTCGAGGCCACCGCCCACGCCCGCCCGGCGCCGTCGTGCAGGACCTTTTCGACGTAGTCCGGATCCGCGGCGAGCTCGGCCCGCTTGGCCCGATACGGGGCGAAAAATTCCCAGTAATGCTCAAAGAGCGCCTTCTTGAGGTCGCCATACCCGAGCCCCCCCGCGCGCAGCCGGTTCTCGTACTCTGACGCCACCCCGGCCGGCGCCACGTGCCGCAGCAACTGGATGGCGAGATTCTTTTCCGCGTCCGGCTTGGGTTCGGCCGGCGTGCGCGAATCCATGACGATCCCCATGATTTTCTTCCGCAGCACCTTTTCGTCACCGAAGATCTCGATGGTGTTGCCGTAGCTCTTGGACATCTTCTGGCCGTCAAGCCCGGGCACGGTCGCGACGTCCTCCCGGATCAGTTCCTCCGGCACCACCAGGGTGTCGCCATAAGTCTGGTTGAACTTGATCGCGATGTCGCGGGTCATCTCCAGGTGCTGCTTCTGGTCCTTGCCGACCGGCACAATGTTGGTGTCGTAGAGGAGGATGTCCGCGGCCATGAGCACCGGGTAGGCAAAGAGGCCGAAGTTGGGTGAAATTCCCTTGGCCGTCTTGTCCTTGTAGCTGTGGGCCCGCTCCAGGAGCCCCATCGGCGTCAGCGAGCCGATCAGCCAGGTCAACTCGCAGACCTCGGGCACATCACTCTGGCGCCAGAAGACCGACTTGCGGGGGTCCAGGCCGCAGGCGAGCCAGTCGAGGGCGATGCCCTGGGTGTAGGCCAGCCGCTCCTTGGGGTCGGTGATCGCCGTCATCGAGTGGTAGTCGGCGATGAAATAGTACGCGTCGCCGCCGGCCTGCAGTTCGATGGCCGGACGCATGGCGCCGAAATAATTGCCGATGTGCAGGGTGCCGGAAGGCGTGATGCCGGTGAGGACTCTCATGTTTGAATCATTCTCTTTCTCATAATCTTTCTCGTACTCTCGTGCAGGAGGGGAAGGTGAGAACGAGAAAGAGAATGATTACGAGAACGATTTTTTAATCCCGGCGGGCAATCGTTGTGACCACCTGCTTGGTCCGGGCGATCATCCCGGCGGGCAAATAGCCAGTGAAAGCCATGCTGGGCATGACCAGGGCCCGCGGGCCGAGCAGCGAACCGGGGTTGAGCACGGCATTGCAGCCCACCTCCGCCTGGTCGCCCAGCACGGCGCCGAATTTCTTCAAGCCCGTCTTGGCCGACCCCGCCGGCAGCCGGACGGTGATCTCGCCCTGGTCCAGCCGGAGATTGGAGCAGATGGCGCCCGCGCCGAGATGCGCGCCGTTGCCGAGGATGGAATCGCCCACGTAGTTGAAATGGGGCGCCTGCACGCCATCCAGCAGGAGGCAGTTCTTGAATTCGCTGGAGTTGCCCAGCACACAGCCTTCGCCCGTGATGACATGGCCGCGAATAAAGGCTCCCGGGCGAATCTGGGTGTTCGCCCCGATGTAGACCGGACCGATGATGGTCGCGAAGGCCGGCAGCCGGACCGAGGGATGAATCCACACCTTGCCCTCCACGTGGACCCCCGGGGGTATTTTGGGCCCCACGGCGCCTAGTTCGACGCTTTCCAAGGCCTGGCCAATGAGCTTCAGCCACACCCACGGTCTCGCGTCCGCTGGAAAATACGGGGCAAACCGCAGCAAGGAAGCAGGCAGGGCGAAGAATTCGGAGGCTTTCACACCTGCTTGGATAACAAAAAAACCGCTGAGGAACAGCGGTTTTTGAAATTGGAGCGGGAGAAGAGACTCGAACTCTCGACGTCCACCTTGGCAAGGTGGTGCTCTACCAACTGAGCTACTCCCGCGAGAGAGGCGGAGTATTCGACTCCCGATTT
>JBAXWQ010000165.1:0-7514 GCA_037128315.1 Opitutia bacterium
GGGCGATTATCCCCTCAGGCTTTACGCTGTGACTGGGGCCGGCGGGCGTAGGCGACCAGCGCGACGCCCCCCGCGACCAGGAAAACCGAGTAGAAGGTGCCGCGGCTGAGTCCGAGGATAAGACCGGCGTCCGGTTCCCGGTAGAATTCACCGAGCGCACGGACGAAGGCATAAAGCAGGAGGAATTCGCCGGAGAGCTGCCCGGGGCGGGACTTGGCGCTATCGCTCCGCCAGAAGCGCCCCTGCATGTAAGCGAACAGCAGCAGGCCCTCCAGCCCCGCTTCATAGAGCTGCGAGGGATGTCGCGGCATCATCGGCGCCGGACTCGCGGGAAAGATGACCGCCCAGGGCACTCGCGCGGGAATGCCCCAGAGTTCCCCGTTGATGAAATTGGCGATGCGGCCGAAAAACAGTCCCAGCGGGGCGGTGCTCACCACGAGATCCGCCACCTGCAGCAGCCCGACGGTCCGTCGGCGCGTGAAGGCCCACAGCGCCACCACCACGCCGAGCATGCCGCCGTGACTGGCCATGCCGCCCTCCCAGACGCGCAGAAAAACCATCGGATCGCGAAACAGATATTCCGGCTGATAGAGCAGGAAATACCCGAGCCGCCCGCCGAGAATCACGCCCGCAATCAAGGCGGTCATCAGGTCGAAGATGGCGTTAAGATCCAGGGGGGATCGGCCCGCCTTGTAATATTTGTGCAACAACCAGCCCGCGCCCAGAAACCCCAGCAGGTACGACAGGCCGTAATAGCGGATGCCGAAGTTCTCGTTAAAGCGGAGCAGGAACGGGCTGAGATTGTGGACCCAAAAGGCGGAGGACACGGCGAGGATGAGCGGAGTCGGTTGAACGGAAGAGGGGAGGACGAGAAGTGCAGAATAGGAAACATGGTCGGGTTGAACACAATTTCTTTTAAGCATCGATGCCGGCGGTAATGGCTGCTCGGTCCTGCAAAGATTCCTTGCCCGTGCCGCGGCCGGTGCGCTTAGTAAGGCATGAGCGTTCCCCAGATTACCCCTCTTAACGCATTCCACCGCGCCCGGGGCGGTCGCATGGTCGACTTCGCGGGTTGGGACATGCCGGTCCAGTACCGGAGCATTCTGGAGGAGCACAAGGCCGTGCGTCAGCGTTGCGGGCTCTTCGACGTCAGCCACATGGGCGAGGCCGAGGTGCGGGGGCCGGAGGCGCTGAAGTTTCTGCAACACCTCGTCACCAACGACTGCAGCAAGCTTTTTCCGGGACGAATTCTGTACACCGTCATGTGCTATCCGCACGGCGGAGTGGTGGACGACCTGCTCGTTTACATGCGGGGCGATCACGACTACCTGCTCTGCATCAATGCCGGTAATATCGCCAAGGATATCGCCTGGATGCAGGAACAGGCCAAGGGCTTCAATTGCACCGTCGTGGACCGCTCACCCGAGTATGCCCAACTCGCCATCCAAGGCCCCCAGGGCGCGGCGCTGGTGCAAACCCTGACCGGGACGAATCTGGCGGAAATCAAATATTACCATTTTACGTCGGGTGCGGTCGCCGGGGTGCAATGTCTCATCAGCCGGACCGGTTATACGGGTGAGGACGGCTTTGAACTTTACTGTGCCGCCGGTGAGGGCCTGCGCCTGGCCGAGGCGGTGGTGGCGGCCGGCGTCCCGTTCGGCTTGGAACTGACCGGGCTGGGGGCCCGGGACAGCCTGCGCCTGGAGGCCGGATTTCCGCTCTATGGCCATGAAATTACGGACAAGATTTCCCCCCTGACGGCCGGTCTCGGGTGGGTGGTCAAGTTTGATAAAGGGCCGTTCATTGGTTCCGCTGCGCTGCAGGCCGAAAAGGCGGCTGGATCCGCCAAGAAAATCGTGTTCTTCCGGACGGGTGACCGCCGCATCGTGCGCGCCGAGACCCCGGTGCTGAATGCCGCCGGCACCGTGGTGGGGGTGGTGGTCTCGGGGACGCTATCGCCTATCATCAATGAGGCCATCGGCTCCGCCCTGGTCGATGCTTCCGCCATCAAGGAGCAACTCGTGGTGGACATCCGCGGCACGCTGCTCAATTTGCAAGTCGTCAAGCCACCCTTTGTACCGTTAAAGAAATCATGATTGTAGGTCGGGCTTTAGGCCCGACATTACACGATGTCGGGGATAAACCCCGACCTACACAAAACTTTTGGTTATTCCTTTCCTTATGAGTACCGTACCCTCCGATCTGAAATACGCCAAGTCCCACGAATGGCTCAAGGTGGCCGCCGACGGCACCGCGACCGTCGGCATCACCGACTACGCCCAGAACAGCCTGGGCGACATTACCTTTGTCCAGGTGCCCAAGGTCGGCGCGGTCCTCAAGGCCGGTGAGACCTTCGGCGTCGTCGAATCCGTCAAGGCCGCCTCGGATGTGTACGCCCCCGTCGCCGGGACCGTGCTCGAAGTGAACAAGGCCTTGGACACGAAGCCTGAGACGGTGAACCAGGCACCATTTGGCGATGGCTGGATGCTCAAGCTGAAATTAACCAATCCGGCCGAGGCCGCGGGGCTGTTGAGTGCGGAGGAATACACCAAGCTTACGGCCTGAGCCGGCGGGACCGGCAGGGGACGAGTATCTCTCCCCGCCAACCACTTCTTTAGATGCACCTTCCCGCCCGATCAGCTTATCTGCCACTATTGCTGCTGGCCGCCAGCCTGACCACGAGCTGCGGGAAAAAAAGCGAGACCCGGGCCCCGGCCGCCGTCCTGGCCCAGCCGGTGGAGGTCATCAACATCTCGCGGCGGGATCTCGTCGAGTCGCTTTCCCTGGTCGGCTCGCTGGCGGCGAACGAGACGGCGCAACTCCGGGCGGAGATTTCCGGTCAGGTGCGCTCGGTCCAGTTCCAAGAGGGTGAGCATGTGGCCAAGGATCAGGTGCTGCTCAAGATCGACGACGCCGAATTGCGGGCCCAACTGGCCCAGGCCGAGGCCGCGTTCCACCTCGCCGAACTCAACCTCAAGCGCAGCGAAAACCTGACCGAGGCCCGCTCCATGTCCCAGGCGGAGGCCGATCGGGTCCTTTCCGAACATGCATCAGCCAACGCAGCCCTTTCGCTGCTCCGCGTCCGCGTGGCCAAGACCGAGATCAAGGCGCCCTTCGACGGTGTCGTGGGGGCCCGCACGATATCCCCTGGCGACTATATTACCGCCGCCACCGTCATCACCACCCTCGACGACCTCAGCCGGCTGAAGGTCGATTTCCAGGTCCCCGAGCGCTTCACCTCCCGGGTCAAGGCCGGAACAATCTTCACCGTCCGCGCGCAGACCCCGTCCGGGGTGGCGCGGGCCCGGGGCGAGGTCTATTTTATTTCCTCCGTCATCGACCGCAGCACGCGTTCCAGCCAGGTGAAGGGCTACGTCACGGAGAATCCCGCGAGTTTCCAGCCGGGCATGTTCACCGGCATCGAGCTCGTGCTCGACGTGCGTCGCGGCGTGCTCACCGTGCCCGAGGGGGCCATCCTCACCACCACCGGGGGGACGCAGATCATCATCGTGCAGGACCAGAATGGCGCCAAGGTCGCCCAATTCGTGAACGTGCAGCTCGGGTTGCGCGAGAAGGGCCTGGTCGAGGTGACCCCCGTCGCGCCCGCCACGCTCAACGAGCAGCAGTCGGTCGTGGCAGCGGGAGTGGGCGCACTCGTGCTTTACCCGGGCATCAAGCTGGAACCCCGTCCGCTGCGCGCCGAATTTCGCGTCGGGGAGTAAGCCATGCTCCTCTCGGACGTTTCCATCAAACGGCCCGTGGTGGCGCTGGTCGCCTCCATTCTGGTCGTGCTCATCGGCCTGCTCAGTTTTGCCCGTCTGCCCGTGCGGGAATACCCGCTGATTGATTCCCCGGTCGTTACCGTTTCCACCAACTACCGCGGGGCCTCCGCCGAGGTGGTCGAGGCGAAGATCACCGAGCCCCTCGAGAAGGAAATCGCCTCCATCGATGGCATCCGGGTCATCCGCTCCAGCTCGCAGGAGGAGGAATCCCGCATCACGATCGAGTTTGGCCTGAAGCGCAATGTGGACGAGGCGGCCAACGATGTGCGCGACCGGGTCAGCCGCGGCCGCAGCCGGCTGCCCGATGAGATCAACGAGCCGGTCATCACGAAAGCCGACGCCGACTCCAATCCGGTCATCACGCTTGCCTTCAGCTCCGAGCGCTACAGCCGGCTGGAGATCGTCGAACTCGTCGAGCGCGTCGCAATTCAGCGGCTGCAGACCATCACGGGGGTCGGGATCGTCAACGTCCGTGGCCCGCGTTACGCGATGCGCCTGTGGGTGGACAGCGACCGGCTCGCGGCGCACCAGCTTACGGTCAGCGATGTGGAGAACGCCCTGCGCCAGCAGAACGTGGAGATACCCGGCGGCCGCATCGAGGCGTCTTCCCGCGAGTTTCCGGTCCGTATCGAGGGCCGCATGACGCAAGTCAGCGAGTTTGAGAACCTGGTGATCGCCAGCCGGGGTAACTACCAGGTCAAGTTTACCGACGTCGGGCGCGTGGAACTGGGGGCCGAGGAATACCGCTCCGAGGGCTATTTCAAGGGCCGACCAACCGTGGGCGTCCAGGTGCTGCGGCAGGCGCAGGCCAACGTGCTTGATGTGGCCAACGGGGTGAAGGCCATGATCCCATTGATCAAGGCCGACCTGCCGGATGGCATCACGGTGGAGGTCGGCTTCGATAGCTCCGTGTTTGTGGACCGCTCCGTGCGCGAGGTGTACAAGACCCTGTGGGAGGCCTCCGTGCTGGTCGTGCTCATGATCTTCCTCTTCCTGCGCAACTGGCGGGCGACCATGGTGCCGCTCGTCGCCATTCCGGTGTCCCTCATCGGCACCTTTGCCGTCATGAGTTGGCTGGGCTTCACGATCAACACGCTCACGCTGCTCGCCCTGGTGCTGGCGGTGGGCCTGGTGGTGGATGACGCCATCGTGATGCTGGAGAATATTTATCGGCGCATCGAGGAAGGGGAGGCTCCCATCCACGCTGCCATCTTTGGCGCCCGGCAGGTGGCCTTCGCCATCATCGCGACCACCCTGACTCTCGCGGCCGTGTTTTTGCCAGTGGCCTTCCAGTCGGGCCAGACGGGACGGTTGTTTTTCGAGTTTGGCATCACGCTGGCCGTGTCCGTGCTCGTTTCAGCCTTTGTGGCGCTCACGCTCACGCCCATGCTTTGCTCGCGCATGCTGCAGGGCCGGCGGCGGGATGGCCAGGCCCAGCACGGATGGTTCTACGAAAAGACCGAGCCGTTTTTTGTGGGGCTGAACGGTCTGTTCGCCCGCACGCTGCGTGCCACCTTCACGATCAAGGCGCTGGTGCTGCTGGGCGCCCTCGTCTTTACCGTCGGCGGTCTGGCGCTCTACACCCAGTTGCAGCGGGAGCTGACCCCGACTGAGGACCGCGGGATCTTCACGGCCAATCTCATCGCGCCGATTGGCTCCACGCCCGAATACCTGAAACTCTACTCCGTCGACATGGAGCAGATGATCCTGAAGATCCCGGAAATCGACCGCACCTTTCACCGCACCGGCGATGGGGGCCGGGCCTTTGTCTTCGCCACGCTCAAACCGTGGGAGGAGCGGACGCGCAAGACCCAGGAGATCACCGCTGAGCTTCGGCGCAATTTTCAACTGCAGGTAACCGGTGGCCAGGCGGTCGCGAGCCCGATCCGACCCTTCAGCAGTGGTCGCGGCGGCTCCGGCGGCGGGGTGCAAATGGTTCTGCTCGGGAGTGACTTCAACGAACTGCAGCGCCTGGGCGGTGAGTATATCAAGGCGATGCGGGAGAGCGGCCAATTCACCCAGCCGCGCGTCGATCCCTCGCCAACCAAGCCGCAACTCGACGTGAAAATAGACCGGGCGAAGGCGGCTGATCTCCGTGTGCCCGTCAGTGCGATCGCGTCAACCCTGGAATCATTGCTCGGCGGGCGGCGCGTCACCGAGTTTCAGCGGGGCAACCAGCAGTACTACGCCATCGTGCAGGTGACCGATGAGAACCGGGCCACCCCCAGCGACCTTTCCCGCCTGTACGTGCGCTCGACCGACGGCGCCCTCGTGCAGCTGAGCAATGTCGTCACCTGGTCCGAAACCACCGTGCCCGAGAGCTACCCGCACTTCAACCGGCTGCGTTCCGTGACGGTCTCCGCCCAGCTGGCCGAGGGGCGCACCATTGGCGACGGGGTGGCGTTCCTGAGCGGTATCAGCCAGCAGATCCTGCCCGCCGGGTACTCCTTCGCCTGGGACGGCGAGACCCGCGAGTTTGTCGAGAGCAGCAATGACACCCTGATTCTCTTCGCCCTCGCCCTGCTGTTCACCTTCCTGATATTGGCCGCGCAGTTCGAGTCGTGGATCCACCCGGTCACCATCTTTACGGGCGTATTCATCGCCGTGGCCGGCGGGGTGCTCGTGTTGTACTGCACCCGCTATTGGGGGGTGGCGATGACGGACAATCTCTTCTCCCGCTTCGGCCTCATCATGCTCATCGGCCTGGTGGCGAAGAATGGCATCCTGATCGTCGAGTTCGCCAATCAACTGCAGGTCACGAAAGGCGAGAGCGCGATCGAAGCCGCGTTCGAGTCCGCCACCCTGCGTTTCCGCCCGATCCTGATGACTTCCATCTCCACGGTGCTGGGCGCCGTGCCCATCGCCTTTGCCCATGGCGCCGGGGCGGAAAGCCGAAATCCGATGGGCATCGTGGTGGTGGGGGGGCTCATGCTCTCCACCCTCATGACCCTCTATGTCATCCCACTGGTTTACGTCATCATGGACAAGCTGTGCGTGAAATTCACCGGCAAATCCAGCGCCCATGGCCTGATCAAGGCGGCGCAGATTGAGCGGGAAACGGATGGGGTGAGTGATCCGGCGGCGGTCCCCGCGAAATAATCCCGCCCAGCTGTGTAGCCACAGGCCTCCGTGCCTGTGGTATGCATGAAATCCGCAGGCATGGCCGACCGCCGCTACTCTGGGGACTGTGCCGCAATAAAAAAGCCCGCAGCGCCAGGATAGCGCCGCGGGCTGAAGGGGGAGGGGTCAGCCGTCAGGCCTTGCCGGCCTTGGCGGCCTTCTGGCGGGCGGCGTTGCCGAGGATGCGCTTGCGGAGTCGCAGGCTCTTCGGCGTGACTTCCACGAGCTCGTCAGTGGCGATGTACTCGATGGCGCGCTCGAGCGACAACTTGGAGGCCGGGGTAAGGCCGGTGGCGACACCGGAGCCCTGCGAACGGAAGTTGGTGAGCTGCTTGGCGCGCACAGCGTTGACCGCGATGTCCTCATTGCGGGGATTCTCGCCGATGATCATGCCCTCGTAGACCTGCTCGCCGGGATTGACGAAGAGCTTGCCGCGTTCCTGGCACATCACCAGCGCGTAGCCCGTGGTCTCGCCGGCCTCGGTCGCCATGATCGTGCCGGTGATGCGGGTGAGGACCTCGCCGGCATAGGGACCATATTCCTTGAAGAGATGGCTCAGCACGCCGCGGCCGCTGGTGGCGTTGACGACGTCGATTTCCATGCCGATGAGGC
>JBAXWQ010000166.1:0-7466 GCA_037128315.1 Opitutia bacterium
CGGATGCCGAAGCGGAGCAACGCGTCGGGCAGCAGGTTTTTCTCGAGCAGATAGTCGATCATGACAAATTACGGGGAAACCAGGGGACAAACGCGCTGGTGGTCTTCTGATACTCGCGATAGGCGTCGCCCTTCGACCGGATGGATTGTTCCTCGGTCAAGGGAATGCCGGTCACGCGCACCAGCAAAAACAAGATGCTGACCGGCCCGATGACGGCGATCCAGCCGTGGGGGGAGGCGAGGGCGAAGACAAAATAGGCGACCCAGACGAGCCACTCGAAAAAATAATTAGGGTGCCGGCTGTACCGCCACAGGCCCACGGCACAAACCCGGCTCCGGTTGGCGGCATCACGCTTGAAGGCGGCCAGCTGGGCATCCGCCAAGGCCTCGCCGGCAAGGGCGCCCACCCACAGGACCAACCCGGCGATCTCGAGGGGCTGCAGCGCCGGCGTCGGGTTCAGGCAGATGAGGACGAAGCCGGCGCCGAGCAGGACGACCGAGGCGGCCTGAATTTGAAAAAAGCCGAACATCTTGGGCGCAAAGTTTCCCGCCCAGTCCCGGCGCAATTGCACGTAGCGGCCGTCCTCGACCGGATGATGCCCCATGACGCGGCGGTGGAGGTGGGTCCCGAGCCGCAGGCTCCAGAGGGCCACCATCGTGGCCAAGACGGCCCGGCGCACCGGCCAACCCGCGGCGCCAACCCCATAAAACAGGGCGAGGACGGCGAACGCGTAGGACCAGACAATGTCGACGATGCCGTAGTTGTTGATCCGGCGGGCCAGCAGGTAGAACAGGGCAAAGATCACGGCCAGGCCCGCGAAGGCCGAGAAAATCAGGGCGAGGGCGGTCATGGGTTCAAGCCACCAGCATGACCGCGACCCCGGCGAGAGCGAGGCCCAGGCCCAGCCAACCGGGGCCGCCGCGGCGCACCACCAGCAGGTCGGTGACCCGGCCGGTCGCGGGCGACAGGAAAAGCTCACTCAGGCAATAGGCCGACATGGCGATGTTGCCGAGCAGCATGATGGCGACAAACCACGCGATCCGCGCCAGCCAGGCTGTTTGCTTGAACGCCACCCAGACAAAGAAGGTGGTGAAGCCCCAATAGGCGTCGAACAGCGTGGCAATGAACCAGGGATGAGTGAAGACGTCCCGCGGTACGCTGAAGAGCGGGCAATGGAGACTGGCCCAGGTCGTGACCCAGAGCATTGAGCCCAGCACCAGGGCGAAGAGAATGCGGAGAAACCAGATCATGGGGGCAGGATTAGAAGGACAGATTGTTGGGCCGGGTGTGGACGGTTTGGACCACGGAAATATTGCGCAGGGCAAAGGCCACCTCGCAGTAGCACAGGTAGTACGTCCACTTGCGGATGAAGCGGTCGTCGAAGCCCAGCGCCCGGACCTGGTCCAGTTTGGCGTGAAACAGCTCGCGCCAGCTTAGCAGCGTGCGGGCATAATCCCGCCCCATGTCTTCCATGCCATGCAACAGGAAGCCGCCCTGCTCAGCCAGCTGCTGGTTGACCCGGTTGAGCGACAGCAGCAGCGAGCCCGGGAAAATATGCTTTTGGATAAAGTCCACACCCGACCGAAACTGCTCATAGCGGGAGTCGGGGCAGGTGATGAACTGGAGGGCGATCAGGCCGTCCCGCTTGAGCACGCGGCTGCACACGGCCGCATACTCCGTGAGGTAGCGGTGGCCGACGGCCTCGAGCATTTCGATGGAGACGATCTTGTCGAACTGGCCGGTCAGGGCGCGATAGTCCTGCAGCCGGACCTCGATGCGATCACTCAGGCCCGCGGCGGCGATGCGCTGGACGGCCAGGTCATATTGCTGCCGGGAAATGGTGAGGGTGGTGACCCGGCAGCCGTAGTGCCGGGCGGCATGCAGGCTCCACGCGCCCCAGCCGGTGCCAATTTCCAGCACGTGATCGGATGGCTGCAGGTGTAGTTTGCGGCATAAGGCGTCGTTTTTTGCGGCCTGGGCCTGCTCCAGCGTGTCCACCCCGGACCACCGGGCGGCGGAATACATCATCGACGGATCCAGCCACAGGGCGAAAAAATCGTTGGAGAGGTCGTAGTGGGCGCGAATATTTCGTTCGGCGTTGGTCCGGGTGTTGGGCCGGAGCAGATGGCCCAGACGGTTGACGGCCCGCAGAAGATTCAGGGCCAGGGAGCGGGCCTGCTGCGAGCCGGAGAGCGTCGGCGCTGACTCCACGTTGTGGACGAACCAGCCGAGCAGCGCGGTCAGGTCGGGCGTTTCCCAATCCCCGTCCAGGTAGGATTCGGCAAAACCAATGTCGCCGTAGAGTGCGCTCTTGGTGAAGAAGGCCGGTCGCCGCACGCGTAGGCACGCCGTGTCGCTGACGCCCGGTGCAATCGTATGAGACTTGGCGCCCGCTGCACCAAATTCGCGCACCGAGCCATCGGGCAGTTCGAGGCGCAGCCGGCCGAGCTTCATCTCGGCGAAGGCGTTGAGGACGGCGCCCTGGAAAAACGAGGGGGCCTGAGTCGGAGCCACGGTCGTGGTCGTGGCGACGGAGGAAGAGAGGGTCTGGCTCATGCTTCGGGCTGGTGGGCGATGGAAACGTGGGGGCGGTAAAGTTCCCGCTGCGCCTCGGGCCGGGCGGCCTTGGGGAACCAGGGGACATTCTTCAGATAAAGTTTCAGGGCGTGCCAGTGGATCAGGGTAATAACGCGCAGGGTGATGAGGGGATATTTAAGCGTAAACCACGCCAAGCGGGCATCAGAAATCGGCTGGCGGGTGCCGTGCAGCACGCTGGTGAGGGTGCGCTGGCCGGCATCATAGTCATCGATCTGCACCGAGAGCTGGTCGCCCGGCACGCGCAGGGTGAAGTCAAAGGACACATCCATGTCGGTGAAAGGGGATACGTAGAAATACTTGGGCAGGCGCAGGGCAAAAGTAGTCGCGCCGGTGGCAGCAGCCTGGAGTGTGGCCGGACCCAGCACAAACGGCTTCATTTCCTTGAAGGTGTTGGTGACCTCCGCGATGGAGGCAACCGGCTGGCCCTGGCGGTCGAAGCAAAAGTAAAAGGAAACAGGATTGAAGAGATAACCCAGCACACGCGGCAGCGTAACCAGCACGACGCGACCCCCGGTCAGGTCGATGCCCTGGACCGCCAGGTGGGCGATCACGCGTTGCTTGAGGCGGGCGGCGGCGGGGACGGCTTCCGGGGCGCGGCTCGCATTGTGCAGGGGCTCGCCGGTGGGCAGAAAGTCGCGCTCACAGAAACTGTAGACATTCCTCCGATTCAGGGAAAAAAGCCGCGATTGCCGGTGCAGTCCCTCGAGTTCATCCAGGTCGAGCGCAAACATGAAAATGCGATAGGCAAACCGGTGCGTTTTGGGCGCAAACCGGTGGTGCACAATCTGGCATTCATAGAGGCAGGAATTCACGGCGAAATGATTACGGCCCAGCGGGGACCTGGGATGCAGGCCGGGCCGCTTTATTGTCCCGGGTGGACCAAGGATCGCGGTCGAGCAGCAATTTGCTCAGGTTGTAGGCGGAAAGCAGGCCGTCCTCGTGAAAACCATAGCGTTGCCAGGCGCCGGCAAAATAGGTGCGCGTTTGGTTGCGGGCGGCCAGGTTCAGCTGAGGTATTTCCGCCTGCGCCTTGACCGCTTCCAGGCTGAACAAGGGATGCGTGTAGTGCAGCGTCTGGAGGATCTTCTCGGGAGCGATGCCTTCCGCGCCATTGATGGAAACGAAGTAGTTTTCGCGATCCGAGACGCCCTGCAGGGCGTTCATCCAATAATGGGTCGCCGGGGATAACCGCCCTTGGGCATCGCGGTTGATCGCATAGTTCCAGGCGGACCAAGCCAGGGCCGTGCGCGGCATCACGGTGGTATCCGTATGGAGGGTGGCGACGTTCGCCTGGTAATGGAAGGCGCTGAGCAGCCGGGTTTCCTCCGGCGTGGGGTCGGCGAGCAGCCGCAGGGCCTCGTCGCCATGGCAGGCGAGGATGGCCTGGTCAAAACGGGTGGTGGCGCCATCGGCCGTGGTGATCTGCACCCCGGCCGGCTCCCGACGGACCTGGACCACCTTCGCGTTGTGGCGGATGCGGTCGCGCCACGGGGCCGTGAGGCGTTTGACATATTCCTGGGCGCCGCCGTCGACGGTCCACCATTGATGCTGCGTGTCCAGGCCGAGAAAGCCGTGGTTATGAAAAAAGCGCAGCAGGGTGGTGGCCGGAAACTCCAGCATTTTTTCCGGCGGGGTGGACCACACGGCGGAACTCATCGGCACCAGATAAAGGCCGAAAAAATCTTTGCCGTAGCCGCGGCGCTGGACGTAGTCGCCCAGTGTGACATCCGCCCAGGCGGGATCCGACAGGGCGGGGACCGCCTCCCGGTTGAAGCGGGCGACGGCCAGCAGCATGCGGATGAAACGCGGGCGAAACAGGTTTCGCCGCTGGGCAAACAGATGGTTGAGGGACGAGCCGGCAAATTCGATGCCGGAATTTTCATGCCGCACGCTGAAGGACATGGCGGTTTTCTTCACGGGGACCTGCAGCGTCGCGAAGAGGCGCGTGAGCAGCGGGTAGGTTTCGTAGTTGAAGACCATGAACCCGGTATCGATGGGCACCGGTCGGCCGGTGCCGGTCTCTGGCACGGTCACCGTGTTGGTATGGCCACCGGTGTAGCCGTTCTGCTCGAACAGCGTCAGCGCATGGTGCCGGTGGAGAAAATGGGCGGAGCCCAGGCCGGCGATGCCGGTGCCGATGATGGCAAGAGAAGCCATGAGATATAGTAACGCCAAGAGGCGTTATTGCCACCCTTACGCTTCAGACCGGGGGGCGGATGCCGCGGCATCCGGGACCACCACGAGTTCGCCGATGTTCTTATGGATCGCCGGGCCCTCGGCTTTCTTCATCTGGGCGACGACTTCCGGTGAATTCACGGTGGCGATCGCGATCGCCGCCGCCGTCGGCACCACCCGCCGGAGGGTATTGATTTCGTTTTGCACGGACGACATCGAGAAGCGGGCGATGGTGTCGTGATGATGGCGCTGTTCGGCTTCCTGGTAGATGGATTCCGGGACGGCCTTGAGGTTCCAGATGAACCCGGTCCAGGAAAGTCCCCTGAGGATATAGTAGGTGATATCCAGCTCCCACCAATAAAAGCCCTGTCGCGTGGCGGACATGTAGCGGTGGTGGTTGTTGTGCCAGCCTTCGCCCAAGGTGATGAGCGAGAGAATGAAACTGTTGCGGGAATCGTCGCTGGTCTCGAAGCGCCGGTTGCCCATCAGATGGGCGAGGGAGTTGATGCACGAGGTGCCGTGAAAGAGGGCCGTGGTGCTGATGAAGAAGCCCCAGACGACGAGCTGGGCGCCGCTGGTGTGCAGCGCCGGGGCGGCGAGCGCCAGATAATCGCCGAGCAGCAGGAGGCCCGTGGCAACCAGCACCGGCACGACGACATCGAAGCGATTCAAGAGCACCAGCTCGGGAAATTTCGCGAGGTCTTTGATCTTGGAATAGTCGGTGGGAAAATTGCGCCGGCTCGTGATCCAGCCGATGTGCGACCACCAGAACCCGTGCACGTGCGGCGAGTGGGCATCCTCGGGCTCGTCGGAGTGTTGATGGTGATGGCGGTGATGGTAGGCCCACCAGAGCGCCCCGCGCTGCACACAGGTCGCGCCCAACAGCGCCAGCAGGAACTGGCCGAAACGGGAGGTGCTGTAGGTCTTGTGCGAAAAGTAGCGGTGATAGATGCCGGTCACGGCAAACATCCGGATGAAGTAGAGCGCGGCGGCGAACCCGGCGGCGAACCAGCTTCCTCCCACCCAAATGACGCCGAGGCAGCCCAGGTGCAGAATGACGAACGGAATACAGCGAACCAGATTGACCCCGTCAGGCTGGGCCCGGATGGCCTCGGGCGACTCGGACGAATAGTCGGAATCGATCCATTGGAACAGAGAGCCCAGCAGGCGGCGAACGGAGTTCTTGGGTGTGTTCAAAGTGGAAGAATCCTGAAAGTGAGCGAGCAGGTGATAGTTTCCGGCCAGGCCGCGCAAGACCGGTTTCCTGTCAGGCCCGTTTCATCATCCTGAATTACGGGCAAAGGGCGTTAACGGATGACTTGGGGACTCTCGCGTTGCGATTTTAACCCGACCTAAATGGACAAGTGATTGTCACTCAGGGTCTGTGGCCACAAGTAAGGTGAGAAGAGCAAGAATTATAACGGAAAATATCATTGGCTTGGTGTTGTCTGTCGCTGGGTCAGAGCGATTTAAGTCGGGCTTGTTCCTTTTATGGTGCCATTTCCACCCGGAGGCGGACAGGAACCATGGACAATCCCGCAATTGTCGCGCGGTCAGCGCGTCAGTTGTAGTTCGGAAAAGGTGCAATTCTCGCACCAGTGCAAGCCAGTCGTATAAATATACTGTTCTAGTAATGGTGTGGCCTCCCAGCATTAGCACGGCTACAAATACTGGGCTGCATTGGCAGCCACGGGACACTTAACCCCATGAAGGGCAGCAGGTCTTCATTTTTCGCAAATCGGCGTTGAGGTGAAAGTAGCGACCGCAAATTGGGTGAAGTGTCTGAGGGCCGTCAAGCGCAGGACCTTTTCTTTTGACCCGCTTCGCCGCCCATCCCCATGCTCTTCGAGTGAGCGATCCAGCTTCCAGTCCCGCCGATTTCGCATCCGTTGATTGCCCATCGGTCTACGCCAAGTTCGAGACGGAACTGCAGGTGCGACCCGACGATATTGATATGTATCAGCATGTGCACAGCAGCCGCTATATGGATTATGTCTTGGCGGCTCGTTTTGATCAAATGGAACGCTGCTACCGCATGCCCATGGCGGCGTTTCAGGCCCGGGGTTTTGGCTGGTTCATGGCTGCGACGCAGATGAATTTCAAGCGACCGCTGGGCCTGGGCGATCGGTTTGTCGTGAGGACTTGGATCGAGAAATTTTCCCTGATCGGCGTGAAGGTGCAGTTCCAGATCGAGCGCCGGCCAGAGGGGAAACTCAGCTGTGACGGCTGGTTTGACTACGTGATGGTCGCTCTGGATAGCGGCCGCCCCGTCCGTTTGCCCCCGGATATCCGGGAAAAATACGCGATTTGATCGGGCCGCACTAATCGAGCTAATGATTGCCGCCAAGCGTATTGGGCGTGTGGTGTAGAGAATTCACTTGCCATGCGAGGTCGGTTGGGCGTTTCTATGCGCCTCGTTAGAGATAGCGTTTGATGACAGGATCTGGTGAGTCGTTGGCTGAGCGTTGGCTCAAGTGATGATTTCGAAACCCATAGTGGGAACGGACTGGCAGATGGCGAAGGATCTACGAATTATCACATGAGTAATTCCAAACTATACGTTGGAAATCTATCGTTCAACACCACGGAGGGCGAGTTGCGCTCCCATTTCGAGCAGTTCGGCTCGGTTACCGACACGTACGTCGCCATGGACAAGATGACCGGCCGCCCCCGCGGTTTCGCGTTCGTCACCA
>JBAXWQ010000167.1:0-7466 GCA_037128315.1 Opitutia bacterium
CTCGAGATTCCGAGCACGCTGCCGACCTTCGACGAACTCATGGGCCGGCCCGAGTATCCCGAGGACAAGATCGTCGCGCACTATATGTCTCTCCTCCGTGAGGACCGGCCGAACGTGTTCACCCTCCACGCCGAGATCGAGGGCATGGGGAAGCGCGCCCTCTACCGCGCCCTGCTCCGTGCCTGTGCCGACCGCGGCGTGCAGTTCATCCGCCTCGACGAGCTGGCGCGCGCGCTGTTGGCCGACCGTGCCGCGATTCCCGTCTGCGACCAGAAGCTCGCCGAGATCGACGGCCGCTCCGGTCTCGTCGCCACGCAAGCGGCGTGATTCACCGCTATCCACGTCGCCCCCGCGCTACTCCTTGGCCGGCGGAAACCGGGCCCAACGGCTGCCGCTTGAGGCGAACGGGACAATAAGAATCATGCCCGCTGACGAGTTTTCGATTTTCGCGATCAACGATCCGTCGACCGCCTTCGTCAGCCAGACATTGGTCTGGGAGGCGGCGAACGCGAGCAGCAGCGATCCGCCCCCGGATTCGGCGATATACATCAAGGCGCCATTTCCGAAATAGCAATCGGTCCGTCCGCTCAGTTTACGACCATCCTTTTCGATGGTAAACTCGAGGATCCCGCTGGATTTTTTGGGGAGCACTTGCAGCGTTATCGCCTTCGCTTTCTCAAAGTTCTCCCGCTGGCCATACTTCAGTCTCATGTCTCTATACGGCAAAATCGCCGCCAGCGTGATTCGCTGCGGCGCGCCGCCGGGGACGGTCACCATGCCCTCGTTTGCGTAAGGGCCATTAATTTCCACGCACTTCGGTCCGACCAAGGAGAGATCCGGCCAGTCGGCGGGATAATCCTTGTCCCGCTTCAAAGGTGGCGGCACTGAAACGCAGCCGGCCACAAAGAAAATCACCAGCAAAGCCGCCACAGCCTGTTGTATCCGCAAAGACTGAATCGTTCGATTCACGCCAAAATATAGCACCACTTCGCAGCGGATGCTGCGCGTTTTTTGGAAATTCTTTGCCCCGCTTACGACCGATCCACCTTGTAGAACATCCAGAGGCCCAGGGCCTGAAAGCCAAGGGTCGGCGCCCACATCAGCAGGTCCGGGCGCAGCGCCAGGTGGTTGTCGAGCCAGCCGACGACAATGGTACCGAAGTAATACGCCATGGCCAAAGCCAGCCCGATGCCGAGGTTAGCCGAGGTTTCCTTGCGCGAGGCCTTGATCCCCAGCGGAATCGCGATGAGCGCGAACGAAAGCACGGAGAACGCCGTGGCGAATTTCTCGTGCAGGGTGATTTGCAGGCGCATCTGCTGGCGCGCGCGCTCGGCTGCCGGCACCTGGGGATCGGGCTGGTTCAAATGCCGCCACTTTTCCACCAGTTGCCCGAAGGTCAGCCACTTGTCCTTGATGCCCACGGTGCGCCGGCCGCCGACCTTGTCGAGCGGCAGGTCAAACGTCGCCTGCTGCCAGGCGGCGGCCCCATGGGCGGCGCTGAAATCCTCGGGATCCTTTTCCTCGCGCACTTCCGCCTGGGCATGCTCCAGGGTCAGGACCAGCTTGTTGTTGGCCTCGTCGAAATCCAGCCGGCCCGTGTCCGCGCGCGCAAAACGCTTCACCCGGTTCTGCGCGTCGAGTTCCCACAGCCAGAAGTCCTTGAGCGAGCTCCCCCGCTTCTCGCCCACGTAGAGGACGATGCCGGGAAACTCCCGGATAAAGGTTTTGGGGACAATGAAGCTGAGCGGATTCTGCCGCACCGCCTCGGCCATCTCCCGGTGGTAGGCGACCCGGGCCAGGGGCATGAACTGAAAATTGATCACCAGGCAGAGAATCACACCCAGAATGGCGGAAAACAAGATGGGGGCCGACAGCCAGGCCACGCTCAGGCCCGAGGCCCGCAAGGCGGTGATCTCGCGGTCCGAGGACATCCGGCCCAGCACCAGCAAAATGCCGGTCAGCATGCCCATGGGCAGGGCGTACGAGACCACGAAAGGCACCAGCAGGGCAATGAGCTGCAGGGACGTATCGATCGCGAGCTGGCCGGCCAGAATGAGCGGCAGCAGGTCCTTGAGCGCGTTGCCCATCATCAGCACGAAGGCAAACAGGCCGACCGCCGCCCCGCACGTCAGGACGACGTTGGCGAAAATATGCCGGTGGATGAGGTTCATCAGATAAGTTGAAAGATGAGCGTTGAGAGTTGAGAGTCAGACAGCAACGCAGAGTTTTGGGCGCGCTATTTATCTCTCAACCCTCAACTCTCATCACTCAACCAGACCGCTATGCCCTTCACGCCCGCCAAACCCGCCATCCACGGCGAGACCCTCGAGTCGCTGACCGCGCTGCTCAGCGCGCAGGGCCACCCGGCCTTCCGGGCGGGCCAGATCCTGGACTGGCTCTACAAGAAGCGGGTCGGCGCGTGGGAGGAGATGACCAACCTGTCGCGCCCGCTGCGCTTGTGGCTGGCCGAAAATTTCGAGCTCACGCCCACCGCGTTCGTCCTGACCAAGCAATCCGAGGATGTGACCGACAAGCTCCTGCTGGAACTCGGCGACAAGTCGCTCATTGAAACGGTCATCATCCGCGCGCCCCAGCTGGGGGTCGGGCAGGAAAATTCGCGCAAGACCATCTGCATCTCCACCCAGGTCGGCTGCGCGATGGGCTGCCGGTTTTGCGCCTCCGGCCTCGAGGGCCTGAAGCGCAACCTCTCCGCCGGGGAAATCGTCCATCAGCTGATCCAGGTCTGCCGGCAGGAGGATGAGCGCACCCCGCGCGCCCACGCGGAGCTTGTCTCGTTCGACAACCTGGTGGTCATGGGCATGGGCGAGCCGTTGCACAACTACGATGCCATCATCCGCGCCCTCACCATCCTCAACGCCGAGTGGGGCCTCGGCTTCGGCGCGCGGCGCATCACGCTTTCCACCTCGGGCCTGGTGCCGAGGATCAAACAGCTCGCCGACGAGCCCCTCGGCCTCCGCCTGGCCATCAGCCTGCATGGCGCCACCGACGAGGTGCGCGAGCAGATCATGCCGGTGAACAAAAAGTGGCCCTTGAAGGAGCTGCTGCCGGCCGTGAAGGAATTCTCCGAGAAGCGCGGCCGGATGGTCACGCTCGAGTTCATTTTGATCGAGGAAATCAACGACTCCCTGGAGCAGGCGGAGAAACTCCGGGACATCGCCTACGACCTGCACGCGCACGTGAACCTGATCCCCTACAACACCGTCGAGGGGTTGCCCTGGAAGCGGCCCAGCCTGACGCGGCAGGAAAAATTCGCGCGCATCCTGTTTGATGGCGGGGTGTCGGTCACCCTGCGCCGGGAAAAGGGCCACGCCATCGATGCGGCCTGCGGGCAACTGCGCTTGAAAACCGAGAAAGCGCGCGAGTCTGCCGCGCCAGTTTGAAGAGAAAGCGGTGGTCCCGCGTCCCTGCGGGCTTGGAGGTTGCGGCCGCTAAACTGATGCGCGGCGTGCAGAGCCGCGCGCTCTCCCTAGGGAGCGTTTTCAAACTAGGTTTGTCATCCTGAGCGAAGCGAAGGATCCACGGCATCGAAGGCCATGGCGTGATCGTAAGCATGGATTCTTCACTTCGTTCAGAATGACGGGTAAGGGGTTTGGCGGGTTTGAAGACACTCCCTAGTAAATGCCAGCATTGCATCGCCCTCGGCGCCTGCTAGCCATCTGTCCATCGCATGGACTGGTCCGCCCTCGCCTTGAACGTTTTCCGTCTCGCCCTGCTGCTGGCCGGACTGCTGGTCCCAGGCTCAATGCTATTGCGGGCCTTGCGGCTGCCTTGGTCGCTGGCGGCGGCGTTTCTGAGCTCGGCCGCCACGTTGTATCTCGTGGTCTTGGTCTGCGCCTGCACCGGCCTCACGATCTCCCTGCTCTCCCTGACCGTGGCCCTCAGCTTGGTCGCCCTCGGCGGCCACCTGGCCGCCCGGGGCCGGCGGGCGGCGCAAATGTCGTCCTCCTGGGCCTGCTTTTCCCAGATGGGCCCGTGGCTGCCACTCTACCTCGCCTTCTGGGCGGTGGTCGGCTACCGGCTGCTGACCCAACCCCTGAGCGGGCCGGATGTTAATTTCCGCTGGAGCTATCTCGCCGAACAGATGCTGCAGTTTGGCTCGCTGGATTTTTATCCGGCCCGCAGCGCCGCGGATTTTCTGCGGTATTTCTGGACGGAGAGCATCCCGCCAGGCATCGCTTCACTCTACGCCTGGGCCTACGCCTGCGGGGGCAGCCATGCCGCACTCTGGACCTCTCCCGTGGTTGGACTGCAATTGCTGGCGCTGCATGAAATCATCTGGCGGCTGGGCAGCCGCTGGGGCGGCGAAGTCGTCGCGCGGCGGGCGGTGCTGCTGGCGGCGGCCTGTCCTTTGCTCACGTGGTCCGTGCTCATCGGCCAGGAAACCGGCCTGAGTGCCCTCGCGGTGGGCGGGCTCGTCTGGAGTTTGCCCCACCTGCGCGAATCGGACGGACGGCGCTGGGCGGTTCTGGCCGGATTATTTGCCGTCGCCGCCGCCGGCACCCGCGAATACGGTCCGATTTTTGCGGTCGCAGCTGTCGTTGCCGCCGGACTCATGCAGCTGCCGCGGCGCACCACCCTCACCCTGGCGATGGTGGCGATCCTGGCTCTCATCTGGCCGCTGCGCGTGTGGCTGCTGACGGGCAACCCGTTCTACAGCCTTTCGCTGGGACCGCTGTTTTCGGTCAATCCGGTTTTTAACGCCTGGTTCGCCAGTTTTCGCGCACCTCATGCCTCCATTGATGGGCTGGCTCTGGTCCGCTACCTCCTCCTCTGGGCCCTGCCGGCCGGTCTGGGACTGATCGCTCTCCTGATTCTGCTCCAGCAGCGCCTGCGCGAGGCGCGACTCCTGGCGGCATTTGTCGGTCTCAGCCTGGCGCTTTGGCTGATGTCGGTGGCGTACACCGCCGGCGGTTTGTTCTATTCGCTGCGCGTCCTGAGTCCGGCCCTGGCCTTGCTGGCAGTGGCGGCCAGTTATGGAATTCAAGCCGCGCTTCGGCATTTCGCGGCGGCACGGTACATGGCGTTCGGACTGGTGCTGCTGCTGGTCGAAGCCCTGCCCAAAACCTTGGTCTTGCCGGAAAATCCCTATAAGATCGCCCCGTCAGCCTGGCGGCAGGCGATCGACCAATTCCCCCGTTCGGTGCAAGCCGAGCAACAGGCCATTGTCGCCAAGCTCAAGGCGCTACCGGGCAATCGCCGCATACTGACCGACAACGCCGGCCTGCCACGACTGCTCACCGAACTGGGCATTGATGCCGTGCCGCTCTGGAGTCCGGAGGTCGCCTGGCTGTTCGACCCCAATATCTCACCAAAGCTGGTTGCCCGGCATTGGCAGCGATCAGGCCTGCGCTACCTGGTGATTGGGAAAAGCTCTCCCACCGCCGAATTCATCCACAGTCATGCCCGCTGGCGCGCACCGTACATAGTCCTCAACCCCGTCGCAGAATCTGCTGATTTGGTGATACTTGAAGTAACTCTGGCGATTTTGCCAAGCCAGTGAATCCAAGTCTATTCTTTACATATCAACGAATACAGATGTATTGATTTGGCAATGATCCCCGATCGATCCATCTCCGAGCTGCTGGCAACGAAGCGCACCGTCCGCTCGCTGGAATTTTTTCCCCCCAAGGATGATGCTGGGCTCGTCACGTTGCACCAGACCGCCGCCAGTCTGAAGCGGATTGCGCCTGACTTTGTCTCGGTGACCTACGGGGCGGGCGGCACGACTCGTGACCGCACGGCTCAGGCCAGCGCCATGCTCAAAAACGAATTTGGTTTCACCGTCATGCCGCATTTGACCTGTGTGGGCCACTCGCGGGCCGAACTGGGTGCCATCTCCGACCAGCTCCACGGATCCGGATTCCGCAACATCATGACCCTGCGCGGTGACCCGCCCAAGGGCGACACCCAGTTCCGCACCGCCCTCGACGGCCTGAGTCACGCGAGCGAACTCGTGGAGTTGCTCAAGTCCCGCCACGCCGACTTCTGTCTCGGCGTCGCCGGTTATCCCGAGAAGCACCCCGAGGCGCCCTCGCTGGAAGCCGATCTGACCCGCCTGCGCCGCAAGGTGGACGCCGGGGCCGCGTTCATCACCACCCAGCTCTTTTTCGACAACACGGTTTATTACCGCTTCGTGGAAAAATGCCGCGCCGCCGGCATCACCGTGCCGATTGTGCCGGGCATCATGCCGGTTCTTTCCCTGAAGCAGGTCCGTCGTTTCACGGAGATGTGTGGAGCCCACCTGCCACCGCAACTCATCACCCGGCTCGAGGTCGCCGCCGAAGATGCCGATGTCGTCGAGATGATGGGCATCGACTGGGCCCTCGACCAGATTCGCGGCCTGCTGGCCAATGGCGCCCCGGGCTATCACCTCTACATCATGAATCGGGCGCGGAGCGCGCTGGCGCTGGCGGCGGGTCTGGCGGCCTAGCCGCCCGCCCGTGCCCGCCCACGGGCTGAATTCACGGTCACTTCGGCCGCAGACTTGCGGCGGCCCCTACCCCATGCCTAGCTGGTGCGGCATGGCATTTCGCGTCCGTCTTCTACCCCTGTTTGCGGCCACGCTGCTGGCGGTCCACGCGCCGGCCGCGCGTGGCGCAACCGTCCGCGTCACGCCAACCGACACCGGCGAGGCGCTGGTGAATCCGGACATGGGATGGACGCTGCACTTCTACTCAAACCTGATCGAGAACTATGGCTCGAGGCTGGAGCCGTCCGACACACTCGACGATTGGCCGGGACTCTCCACCGTTTATCTGCGCGTGCCGTGGTCGTTCCTCGAGCCGAAGGAAGGCGAGTTCAACTGGTCGCTGCTCGACACGCCGGCGCAGCGCTGGATCGCGCAGGGCAAGCGGATCGCGCTCCGGATGAGCTGTTCCGAAAGCTGGCTGCGCTACGCCACCCCTGAATGGGTGCGGCAGGCCGGCGCCAAGGGCCTCGACTTCGCCTTCGGCCAAGGCCCGCGCCCCGACGGCCCGCTCTGGGATCCGGACTATCTCGACCCGGTGTTCCTGGCCAAGCTCGACGGCTTCCTGGCCGCGATGGCGCGCCGCTACGACGGCAATCCGAACGTCGCCTTCATCGACATCGGCAGCTTCGGCATGTGGGGCGAAGGCCATACCGGTTTCAGCAGCCGGCTGAATGCCGAGCAGACGCTCGCCGTGGTCAAGCGGCATATCGCCCTGCACAAGAAACATTTTTCGCGCACGCTCCTCTGCCTCAGCGACGATGTGGCCGGCCCGGAGAAGCGCGGCGCGCCCTACCCGGCCATGGACTATGCCCGGGCCGAAGGGGTGACCATGCGGGACGACAGCATTCTCGTGCAGCCCCCACCCAAGTCCTGGTTTCACGACGACATGGCGCAGGCGTTCTGGCCCCACTCGCCCGTCATCCTCGAACACGAGCACTTCGGACTTTCGCAGGGACGCAAGGCCTGGAGCGGCGCC
>JBAXWQ010000168.1:0-7459 GCA_037128315.1 Opitutia bacterium
CCACCTGACCGACCCGTCGCAATTTTCATTATGAAGGTTCCAATGCATCTTTCACGGAAGCTGGCGGGCATTACTGCGCTGATGGCCAGTTCCACGGGTTTTGCCTGGGCGGCGGCCGCCCAGCCGCCCGTCTTCCTGGAGCCCGGGAAAACCACCACGGATTACCGTAATGTCGCGCTCAATCCGACCGCCGCCCCGGGCAGTGATGTTGCGTCCTTTCCCCACGCCACGAGCAACAGTGAATACAATCAGGCGGAGTTTGCCGCCCGCTGCGCCATCGACGGAAACCGGCGCAACGACGACGTCCATGGCCACGGCTCCTGGGGACCGCAGAAGGATCCCGGCATCTGGTGGCGGCTCGATTTCGGGCATGCCGTGGCGATTGATAAGCTGGTCCTTTATTTGCGGGCGGCCTGGAGCCCAGCGCCGGAGCCGCATGATTCCTATTGGAAGGCGGCGGTGGTCGAATTTTCGGACGGGTCCAAAATCAAACTGTCTCTGGCCCAGAAAGCCACTGGCCAGGAATTCACCTTTGAGCGGAAAATCGTCAGCTGGCTAACCCTCAAGGAGTGCCTCCCCGCCGATAACAAATGGTGCGCGCTCAGCGAATTCGAGGCGTGGGGGCGCGATGCCGCTGCCCCGTGGTCCCAGGTGGGCGATGCCTCGCTGGCCCGTGAGTTGCGAAACGATCCACTCGCCTACAAGGCCCTGCTGGCGATGATGGGATTCCAGCGCCAGTCTTGGGAACAGGGAACGGCCGGACAGGCGCTGCTTGAATGCGGCGAAATCGATGCGGCCATCGCCCTGGCGCGGGCCTCGCTGGTCAATGTCACCAAGGAGGGCGTCGTGGCTGCCTCAGGCGGATCGACGATGGATCCGCTCATGCTGGGCGAAACCCTCCTTGGGGCGGTCCACCGTACCGGCGACCCCCAGTTGCAAAAAGCCGCGGAGGACATGCTGCAATTCGCGCTCAAGGGCGGGGCGCGGGCGACCGATGGCACGCTCTTTCACATCGCCGAGGCCAAGGAGGTCTGGTCGGACGAAACCTTCACCGCGGCGCCGCTGCTCGCCGCCGCAGGGTATTACGACGAGTCCATCGCCCAACTCCGGGGGATCATGCGCCGATTGTGGGACCCGAGGATTAAAATGATGCACCACCGCTGGCAGGAGAACCAAGGGGCGCTGCTGGACTCCTCCCATTGGGGTGGCGGCAGCGGATGGACGGCGGCCGCGCTGATGCGGCTTATTCGTTCCCTGCCCGCGGATCGCGCGGCGGATCGCCAGCAACTCGTCGGCACCCTCAAGGAACTGCTGGACGGTTGCCTGATGTATCAGAGGCCCGACGGCCTGTTTCACGATGAGCCGAATGATCCGAAAACCTACGTGGAGACCAACCTGGCCGCCATGCTCGGCTACACCATCTATGAGAGCGTCCGGGGCGGGTGGTTGCCGGAAAGCTACTTACCAGCCGCCGATCGCATGCGGGCCGCTGTGCGCGCCAAAGTTGATCGTCTCGGGTTCGTGCAAGGAGTGGCCGGCGCACCGCGCTTTGACCAGCCGGGTATTTCAACTGAAGGCCAGGCGTTTTTCCTTTTGCTGGAAGCGTCCGCTCGAAAGGCCGGTCGCCCGTCCCTCCCGGGATCCAAACCTGACTGAGGTCACTGTTCTCCCCCACCGGTCAACCCCAGTATGCAGTGAAATTTCTCCTGCCTCACGCCCACCCTGATCATTCAACTCTGGTGACCGAGCTGATCGTGCTGAAGCAGATCACCGTCAAACTTGGCGACTAACGGTCGCTCGGCGCTATCATCTACCCCATGCATCCGACGCTCCACACCACCGACTACATTGTGTTTCTCGCCTATTTCCTCATCGTGGCCGGATACGGGTGGTGGATCTACGCGAAGAAAAAAAACGCCACGGCATCCTCGAAGGACTACTTTCTGGCCGAAGGGGCACTCACCTGGTGGGCCATCGGCGCCTCCCTCATCGCCTCGAACATCTCCGCGGAACAGATGATCGGCATGAGCGGGTCCGGCTTCAAGATGGGCTTGGCGATCGCCACCTACGAATGGCTGGCCGCAGCAACCCTCCTGATCGTGGCCGTATTCTTCATGCCCGTGTATCTGACCAACAAGATCTACACGATGCCGCAGTTCTTGCGGCAACGCTACAATGGGACCGTGGCCATGATCATGGCGGTATTCTGGTTGCTGCTCTATGTGGTGGTTAACCTCACTTCCATTCTCTATCTCGGCGCCCTCGCCATCAACGCCATCTCCGGCCTCGATCTGAACGTGTGCATGATCGGCCTCGCGCTGTTTGCCCTGATCATCACCCTCGGCGGCATGAAGGTCATCGGCTATACCGATGTCATTCAGGTGTTCTTTCTCGTGCTCGGCGGCCTGGCCACCACCTACCTCGCGCTCAATTTGGTCGCGACTAAATTTGGCACGAGCGGCGTCCTCAACGGCTTCAACCTCACCATGACCCACGCCAGCGATCATTTCCACATGATCCTGAAGCGGGACAACCCCAACTACCTGGACCTGCCGGGCCTGACCGTGTTGATTGGCGGCATGTGGATCTCGCATCTGAGCTACTGGGGCTGCAATCAATACATCACCCAGCGCGCACTTGGGGCCAGCCTGCCCACGGCGCGCAATGGCCTGCTCTTCGCCTCATTTTTGAAGCTCATGATGCCGGCGATTGTCGTGCTGCCGGGCATCGCCGCCTTTGTGTTGTATCAGCAAGGCAGCTTCCAAAGCGAGTTGCTCCTCAATGGCCAGGTGAATCCCGACAAGGCCTATCCGGTATTGCTCAACTTGCTGCCCGCCGGCATGAAAGGCCTGGCGTTCGCCGCGCTGGTGGCCGCGGTCGTGGCCTCCCTGGCGGGCAAAGCCAACAGTATCTCCACCATTTTCACGCTCGATATTTACCGGCGATATCTGCACCCGGAAGTGGATGAAAAAAAGCTCATCTGGATCGGGAAGTGCGCGATCGTCGGGGCTTTGGGTCTGGCGATCGTGATCGCCCCGCATCTCGGGATCGACAAGCAAGGCGGCTTTCAATTCATCCAGAAATACACCGGCTTCGTGAGTCCCGGCATCTTTGCCATGTTCATTCTGGGCTTTTTCTGGAAGAGGACCACGTCGAACGCCGCGCTTTTTGCCACGCTCGGGGGGTTTGCCTGCTCCTGCTTTCTTGAATTCCTGCCGCGCTGGACGGATCTCTCCGGTCTGGCTGCCCTTGGTTTCACCAAGGCGAATGACGCCGGAATTTATGAGATCCCCTTCCTGGACCGCATGGAAATCGTCTTCCTCTTCTGCGTGGTCGGGATGATTATCATCAGCCTGCTGGGGGAAAGCCCGGCCGCCCCAGGCGGAGCAAGCCCGGCGGGGACCTCCTTGGCGATCGATCCGGCCCTGTTCAAAGTGTCAAATGGCTTCGCGGTCGGCGCGTTGACTGTCGTCGGCGCGCTGGTGGCATTGTACACTGTCTTCTGGTAAATCTCCCGGCGACATGACGGCCAAAACCACTATCCTATCCCTGACCTGAACCTAATTCCTGATGCCCGGATGGGGTTGGCTCCCAGGCAGGTCAGCATAACGGAGCCGGGTTATACGGCTTGCTGAGGCGTGCCCGGAGTGACTGCCAGACAAGATTATTTCTTCCCTACACTTTTCGCCCCAGAAGATGAAAATCAAAAATACGCTCGTGTCGTCATGCAGCCTCGCGGCGATACTGACCATTGCCGTTTCGGTCCGGGCCCAGTCTGGTCTGTGGCAAATCATTGCCAATGATCCGCCTTGTACCGCCCGGGACGAAACCTCGCTGGTCGCGCTGGACGGAAAGCTCTATTTGCTTGGCGGACGCGGCATCGATCCGGTTGAGGAATACGATCCGTCGACCAAGATCTGGAAGAAACTGACGCCCCCGCCGCTGGAGCTACATCACTTCCAGGCCCTTGCCGTGGACGGACGCATTCTGGTGCCCGCCGCCATGACCGGAAATTTCCCCAAAGAAACCCTGGTGGCAAATCTGTGGTGGTTTGATCCCAAAAAGAATGAGTGGACCAAAGGGGAGGAAATCCCAGCAAGTCGCCGGCGCGGCAGTGCCGGCGCGGTTACGAACAATAATAAACTGTACCTGATTTGCGGTATTACCAACGGCCATTGGAACGGCTTCGTACCTTGGGTGGACATGCTGGATTTGAAATCCGGCCAATGGAGCACGCTACCGGATGCGCCGCATGCGCGCGATCATTTCAACGCCGTGCTGCTGAACGGGAAAATTGTCGCCGCCAGCGGAAGCACTAGCTATGGCGAAATCAACAAAGTCGACGATTTGACCGTGCCTGAAGTGGACCTGTTTGACCTCGCGACCCGGCGATGGACAACGCTGTCGAACCCCATCCCGACGCTGCGAACAGGCGGCATGGCCGTGGGACGGGATGGCAAGGTGGTTATTATTGGCGGTCAGAGCATGCAGCAGCTCCCGGCCCACCGCGAAGTCGAGGCGCTCTCGCTCGCCACCGGCAAGTGGGAGACGCTGCCCGCGCTGGATCAGGGGTCTCATGGCGGCGGAGCGGCATTCCTTGGCGACACGCTTTATGTCGTGTCTGGGGTCGGCAACCGCGGCGGCGACCCGCGGTTGAACACGATGCAGGCACTGCGCTGGCCCGCCACCACTGGAGGTACCGAGGCGGGTGCGCCCGGAGCTCCCATCCTAGCAGAGTGGGACTTCCCCATTATCGAAGGCTCGGCGAGTCCCACGCAGACCAGCGGCGAATTATCACTGGGCACCTTCACCGGTTTTTTTGCCGATCTTTCGACCGAGTCAGGCGGCGGAATCATTGCCCACGGCACAAGCTGGCAAAAATCCGATTCAGCGATTGGGGTCATCTTGCGGTTTAAGACGCCGACCGACTTTTCCGCGGTGACCAGCATTACCTTCACGATCAGGGTTGATAACCCGCCGACGGAAAAACCCGGCATCCAGGCCTATGTGCAAAATGGACGCGATGAGCAGTATGCGGGCGACTACAATTTTTTTGTCCCGCCGCCCCTCTCGGAGTTCGCCACTTTCACCTACAAAATCAACCCGCACGCCAAGGGCCTGGACATTAAAAAGATCACCACCTTTAGGATTAAGGTCAGCGGGCCCCCGACCAGCGTCACCGGGAGTGAGCCCGGAGGAAAGTACCCGGTCCTTCATGTGCGCAAGGTCGTTATACAGTAAATCGGAGAATGAATTGTTCCAACTTTCAACTTCCCCATGGGCACACCTAGACTCTCCATCGTTGCCGTCCTGGCGGTGTTCGCGGCAACGCTCGTCCCGGCCGAGCAGTTTAGCGTTCTGCTCTTCACCAAAGCGGCCGGCTGGCATCATGACTCCATTCCTGCCGGCGTCACAGCAGTCAAGGAACTGGGGCAGTTGCATGATTTCAGCGTATTCTGGACGGAGGACGCCAGTCGGGTCTTCACTGACAAGGAACTCGCGAAATACAAAGTCGTGGTCTTCATGCTCACCACCGGTGATGTACTGAATGACGAGCAGCAGGCCGCCTTTGAGAAATATATCCGGGCCGGGGGCGGCTTTGTGGGGATCTATAGCGCCGCCGACACGGAATACGGGTGGCCGTGGTTCGCCAAAATGGTGGGGCACAGGTTTCATATTCATCCTGAGCTTCAGACCGCCGTCCTTCAGGTGGAGGACGGCAATTTTCCCGGCATGGATCGATTCCCCAAGCGGTTTCTCGCTACCGAAGTCTGGTATGAGTATGAGGCTCCGCTGTCCGATCGGTTACATTACCTGCTTACCGTCGATGAGAAAACCTACAACCCGGTCGTTAAATGGGCCAGCAAGCAAGGCCGAGGCATGGGCACCTTCCATCCCATCAGCTGGTATCAGGAGTATGATGGCGGCCGGGCCTTCTATACCGGGCTCGGACATATCGCGGCCACTTTCAACGATGCGGCATTTCGCCACCACATCTTCGGAGGCATCTATTGGGCGGCCACGGGAAAGGGTTTCAAAGCCGAATAGCTCCTTGATTTCTCACCCGTAGATTTCCCCCTTGCCCTGACCACAAATACCCCACCATCACCGTCTTTCCTCCATGTATTCCACCCTGAGCCGTCGATCATTCCTGAAAAATTCGCTCCTGTTCACTGGCGCCGCCGCCCTCGGCCGCTCCCGGGGCTTCGCCGCGGACAGCCGTGGCCAGACCCTCTCCGCCAATAAACGCGAGCGCATGCTGGCGTGGCTGAACGGCAACCTGGATTACGTGCCGGCGGCGTTCTTCATGCATTTCGACGCCGACCACAAAGTCGGCCTCCCCTCCGCCCAGCAGCACGCGGCCTATTTCCGGCAGACGGAGATGGATTTTGTGAAGATCCAATACGAGCAGCACTACACCCCGCTCGATTGGCTGAAGCAACCCTCCGACTGGGCCAAGCTCCGGCCCCATGGCCTGGATTTCTACGAGCCGCAACTGGTGACCGTGCGCGAACTGGTCAAGGACCTGAAGCGCGAAGCCCTCATTGTCATGACGCTCTATTCGCCGTTCATGTGGGCCGGCCATAGCGCCACTTTGCCGGTGTTGCTCCGCCACATGAAGGATGACCCGGCGGCCGTGAAACGCGGCCTGGATGTGCTGACCGAAAGCCAGCTGCTCTTCGTGCGCGAATGCATCAAGATCGGGGTCGACGGCTTCTACATGGCAACCCAGGGCTCGGAGACGGGCCAGTTCGACGATCCCCAGCTCTTTCGCCAGTATGTGAAGCCCTCCGACCTTGTCGCCATGCGGGCGGCCACGGCGGCCTGCCCCTTCAACATCCTGCACGTCTGCGACTACAACGCGCCCTACGCCAGCTACGAGGCGGTGGCCGACTACCCGGGACACGTGGTCAACTGTAACCCGCAGCTTACGACCCGGACCATGTCTTGGCAGGAGGTCGGCACCCTCTTCCGGCGGCCTTGCTTCGGTGGTCTCGATAAAAAAGGCATCCTGAGCAAGGGCAGCGCGGCCGAGATTGAAACTAGGACGACCGCCTTGCTCCGCCAAGCCCCCCGTCGCTTCATGCTCGGCTCGGAATGCACCGTGCCGAGCGATTGCTCATGGGACAACCTGCGTACCGCCGTCCGCACGGCCCATGCCTTCCAGCGCACGTAACCCCAACGTCCCTTGCTCGCTGGAAGATAAATAGGACAAGTCGACCAGCCCCATCACCCAATCTTCCCGTCGGGCCAGGCCTGGGCGTAGGCGGCAAGGAGTTTCTCGATATGGGCGTCGTCCTCGGGCGGAAGTCGGCGGCGGGCGGGGTCGGCATCGAACCAGTCGAGCGTGCGGCGAACGCCGTCGCGAAAGGCGATGCGCGGTCGAAACCCAGGCACGGCGCGGCGCAGCTTGGAGTTGTCAAAGACGGCGCAGTGCGACTTGTCGCCGAGCAGCGTG
>JBAXWQ010000169.1:0-7362 GCA_037128315.1 Opitutia bacterium
TCATCCGCCTGCACGTTCAGCACATAACTGGCCCGGACGGTACGGTTGGCCTGGGCGATCCGATCCGTCCCGCTGGGATGGGTGGCGTCCGTCATGATGGTCCGGAAACCCGCCCCCTCAAGGCATTCGGCCAATAATTCATGATCAACCGCAAACCAGAGCGGAAAGTCGGGCGCCTGAGCAATAATTCGCTCCGCCACCCATAGGACAAGCGGCTTGCCCTTAATTGGATGCAACAGTTTACGCGGAAACCGCGTCGACTCCAATCGACAGGGCACAATGATGGCAAAGGCGGGCATGCGGAGGGCTTTAAGGTTGCAGGTCGGGTCGCGACCGGCTTTTTAGCGTTTCCCTTTAATCCGACCACCCAGCCCCACCGCAATGGAAAAGAGCGATACAACGTCAGCCGCCACCCACGTGAAGGAACTTCTCGTGCAGAACAAGATGGGCATCCATGCCCGTCCGGCGGCGATGATTGTGCGCGTCACCAACAAGTTTAAGTCGGAAGTCTTTGTCGAAAAGGATGAGGAGCAGGTAAACGGCAAAAGCATCATGGGCTTGATGATGCTGGCCGCCGCCAAGGGCACCAAGGTCAAATTCATCGTCACCGGCGAAGATGCCGCCCAGATGCTGACGGAATTGGAAGCGCTGTTTGCCAAGAAGTTCGACGAGGCGTGAGTATAGACCACAGAATACACGGAATACACTGAAATCCCGCCGGCCTGAGTGGCCGGTTTTTTTACGCCCAAAATCTTCCGTGTTTTCTGTGTGTTCCGTGGGCTATATTCTGAAAAATTTCCGGGCATTCGCCGTGGTCCGGTCCGCCAGGATTTCGTAGCTTACCCCGAATACCCCGGCGCAAAACTCCGCCGTGTGCCGCAGGTACGCCGGCTCATTGGGCTTTCCCCGATGGGGCATGGGGGTCAGATAAGGCGCGTCGGTCTCGATCATCAGCCGATCCAGCCCCTGCGCCAAGGCCGCAGCCCGCACGGTTTCGGCGTTCTTGTAGGTGATGACGCCCGTGAAGGAACCGTAGCCGCCGCGCTGCGTGAGCTCGGCCATTTCCAACGGCCCCTCGGTAAAGCAATGAAAGACGACCTTGCGCCAGTCCACACCCGATCCATCGATCAACTGGACGCATTCGTGGAAAGCTCCCCGCGAATGGATGACCACCGGGCAGCCCAGGCGCCGGGCCAAAACCAACTGCTCGACAAAGGCCGCCTGCTGCCAGCCAAAGCTCCTTGCCGCCTCCGCCGGATCCTTGGGCAGGTGAAACCGGTCGAGCCCGATCTCGCCCAAGGCGACCGGGTAGGGTGCGGACTCCGTCCGCGCCGCGGCGGCGACAGGTGCATCAGCCTTGGCGGCGAGGGGATTCGCCGCCCTACCCCAGAAAGCCTCCAGCTGCGCCACCCGTCCAGCCCAGTCCTCCCTCACGCTGCAGGGGTGCAGGCCAACGGAATAGTGAATCAAGCCGGCATGTTGACAGGCCAGGTCGCGATACAGGGTCCAGTCATCCGTGTCGGTCCCGATCGTGACCAGCGCTTCCAAGCCAGTTTCGCGGGCGCGGGATAAAATTACCGGCAGCTCGCCGCGCCGGTGGAAGGAATCCAAATGAGTGTGCGTATCGATGAGTCCCACGCACTGATTGAAAACACCCGCAAATCGGAAGCCAGCGCTTTCGCGCTGGCTTCCGTTACACACACCTGGGTCTACGGGCTAAAATGAACGCCGCCGTGCGGCGTCCTAATATCATTGGGGAGTTCCGCGGGAAGCCGCGGGAAATAAACTGGAATTTCAGTTGGCCCGGATGCGGATGTCGCCGCCGCTGGAACTCAAATAGAGCTGCGGCCCGCCGCCGTTGACCTTGCCGGTCAGGCTGCTTTTGCGGAGACCGCCTTTCTCAATGGTGATGGTGATACCTGACGCATCAACATCCCCGCCCGAAGTATGGGCCTTGAGGTCAAACGCCGCCGTCTTGTCGACCGCGACGGTCACGGTGCCGCCTGAGGTCGTCAGCTTGCAATCGCCCTGCAGCGCACCCTCGATGCTGGCCTTGACGTCACCCCCCGAGGTCCCGGCCGTCAGGCGGCCCCGCACCGCATTGATGACAATATCGCCGCCCGAGGTGGATAGATCAGCCTCGCCGCCGGCCCGCTCCACGTGAATGTCGCCACCCGAGGTCGAAAGTTTAACCCTGGCGGTGCCCTCGTGCAGGCTGATGTCCCCACCGGACGTACCTCCGTCCACATCGCCCTCGACGCGCTCGAGCTTGAGGTTGCCCCCGCTGGTGCGCAGCTTGGCGCGGCCGTTGATGCTCGCGATGCTGATGTCACCGCCCGACGTGTTCAAATCGACACTGTAGCGGGCAGGGACCACGACGGTGAAGCTGACGTTGACCGGTGGCCAGTTGCCGACATGCCAGCCGCCGGACTGGGCGAATTTGGCCAGGGCCGTCACATTGTCCCCCTGCTGCTCCATCGTCAGGCTCAGCTCCTTCAACAGCTCGTCCACCTTGGCCTCGGAGCTGGCGTTGATGCGCTCCGTGGCGGTGACCTTGACCTCATTGCCCGGGCCGGTGAGCACCTTGATGTCGCCGCCCTGGGTTCCCACCGTGAGGGTGCCGCCAGGCTGCACGGTGAAGGTTTTTTCAACCGTGCGGGTGATCTTGGCCTGGAGCAGCGCCGGCAAGGCCAGCACCGTCCCGAGGGTGAGCAGAGGAATCAAGGATTTCATGGGGGAGTGTAGCATGAAAACACGACGGCGGGGGATAAGTTACAGATAATATTGTGGAGGGAAGGCGCGCACCCAACCACACCCCGTCGCTGCGCACCACCCGTTCGGCCGAGCTCACGGCCGAGGCTCTCTCCAGAGTGGAATCAATCCATCGTCACCGGATGATTGGGTCCCCTCTGGAGAGGGGTGCCCGGCAGGGCGGGGTGTGTTGAGGCGGATTTTGTGGAGCGTCCAGATACCCCAACAATATCAACGCCTGGCCAGTGCCGCCGCCCACGCCTTTTCGTTGAACCCCACCAGAGCGACTCCCGGACCCAATAAAAAGGGCCGCTTGATCAGCATGCCGTTGCCGGCCAGCAGGCGCAGGGCGTCATCGACCGGCATGGCCGGCAGCCGGGCGGCGAGGCCGAGCGCCCGGTATTCCAGGCCGGAAGTATTGAAAAGTCGCCGCAATCCGCCCGGCTGGCCCGCGAGCATCGCACTCAATTCGGTCAGACCGGGCGGCGACTCCTTGATGGGTTTCTCCGTAAAAGCCACCGCGTGCTGCTGCAGCCACTTGACCGCGGCGCGACAGGTGCTGCACCGGGCATAGGTATAGATTGTCAGCTCATTCACGACCCGAAGATTTCCTTGAGGAAGGTCTTCAGGTGGGCCCAGGAACGCTTGTCCGCGGCGGCGTTGTAGCCGATGCCCCCGGTCAGCCCGTTGGCGGCGGCCAGTTTGTCCGCGCCTGGATTGGTGAAAGCGTGGATCGCCCCGGCGTAGCTGATGAATTGGTAGTCAAACTTGCCGGCGTTCATCGCCGCCGTGAAGGCCGCGAGTTCCTCCGGCTTGATGAAGGGATCGACCGCGCCGTGGCACATCAGGATCTTGGCCTTGGTTTTGGCCGCCGCGTCGGCCGGGACGGGAATCAGTCCGCCATGAAAGCTGACCATGCCGGCCAGCGGCGCCCCGCTGTAGGCCAGCGCCTGGACGGTGGAGCCGCCGAAGCAATAGCCGATCGCCGCCACGTGCTTCGCCTCCACCAAACCGCTCGCGAGCAGCTGGTCGAGCCCGGCCTGGGCGCGCTCCGCCATGAGCGCCTTGCCATAAAATTGCCCGGCGAGTTCACCGGCCTTCTTGGCCTCGGTCGTCGTCACGCCCGCGCCATACATGTCGGTGGCGAACGCCACATAGCCGAGCTTGGCGATCTGCTCGGCGCGACCCTTGGCGTAATCGGTCAGCCCCCACCACTCGGGCACCACCAGCACACCCGGCGCCTTTTTGTCCGCCGACACCTTGGCATCATCATACGCCAGGTAGCCCTCCAGTTTCACGCCGGCGTGCTCATAGGCCACGGGCTTGGTGACGATCTTGGCGGAAAGGGACAGCGTCGCGCCGGCCATGACCGCGGCGAACCAGCAGAGGGATGATTTCATGCCGGCAGCGTAGTCAGCGGCGCGGAAAAAACAATCCCGCCGGGCAAAATTTTCCCGCCGCGGCCGCGGCTAGCGGGTGGGGCCGGTCGCGGACGAATAGATGGAACGGGCCTCGGGCAGGGGCAGCTCGAAGAAAAATTCCGAACCCCGGCCCGGGACGCTCTGCACCCGGATCTCACCACCCATGCGCCGGACCAGGCTTTGGGAAATGGCCAGCCCCAGGCCGGTGCCGCCATAGCGGCGGGTCATGGAGCTGTCCCCCTGGGTGAATTTTTGAAACAGCTTGCCGAGCATCACACTGTCCATGCCGATGCCGGTGTCCTTGACGCGAAAGCCCAGGCGCGGCGCCCCGGGGCCCGAGCGATTCCACTCACTCCAGACCTCGATGCTCCCCGACTCGGTGAACTTGACGGCATTGCCGGTCAGGTTGAGCAGCACCTGGCGCAGCCGCACGGGGTCGCCCGTCACGGCGGTGGGCAGGCCCGCGCCGGCGTGATAGTGCAGCGTCAGCCCCTTGCTGTGGGCCCGGGGACTGAACAGGGCGACCACCTCCTCCGCCAGCTCGGCGGGGGAGAAATCAATCGCCTCAATGTCCAGCTGGCCGCTCTCCACCTTGGAGAGATCGAGGATGTCGTTGAGCAGATGGAGCAGGGTGTCGGCCGACTTGCTGGCCAGGCCGAGCTGCTCCCGCTGCTCCGCCGACAGCGGGGAGTCCTCCAGCAGCTGCATCATGCCGATGATGCCGTTCATCGGGGTGCGGATCTCGTGGCTCATCGTCGCCAGGAATTCCGTCTTCGCCTCGTTCGCCGCCTCGGCCCGGGCCTTGGCCTCGCTGAGCGTGGCGACCAGCTCTTCGTTCTCAAAAATCAGGCAGTAAAGCTTCCGCAGGTCCCGATGGTGCAGCCGGGCGGTGTTCATGAGGAACAGCGAATACGTGACCGTGCACGCCGCCAGCGTCCAGGTCCCCGCCTCGGGAAACTGGAGGAACCGGAACAGGACCGGCGCCAGGGTGATGTTGATGTAGGGAATATAGGCCAACCGGACCGAGGCGAGCGAACGCGCCGCCCCGGAACTCAAACCGGCCAGGATAAACACCGCCAGGCAACGGGGCAGCAGCGCCGTCGTGTTCAGAAAAATCCACCCCCCGGCGCCCCAGGTCAGGCCCGAGACTACCACGCCCAGAATGAACATCAGCCGCCAGCGCGGCAATTCGTCGTCCGGATGGTGCCGATGAAGGAAGCGGTAGTGGATGCCCGCCCGCACCGCGGTCGCGGCAAAGACTGTCCCCAGC
The DNA here is from genome assembly GCA_037128315.1 of Opitutia bacterium. Lineage (GTDB taxonomy): Bacteria > Verrucomicrobiota > Verrucomicrobiia > Opitutales > Opitutaceae > Lacunisphaera. The sequence continues at coordinate 5,443 of JBAXWQ010000169.1, forward strand.
CAGCCCAAAATGAGTCGGGCGGGAAAATAACTCCACATCCCGGCGGCCATGATGGCCGACAGCGCAAAATTGGAGAAAAGCCCGAAGCCCGCGGAGCGGAAAAGCAGGCGGGTTAATTCCGCCTCCACTCGCAGGGCAATGTCCGGACGGACGGCTTCCGTTGGCCGGTGGGATGCAAACGGCGTGGGCATCAGCCCAGAAAGCCACAGCGCCCTCGCCCATCGCAAGGGAATTTTCCCTCCGCGAAACAACCTGGCGCCCAACTGTCCGCTTGCCTGTAACCGGTCGGCGCCAACAGTCGCGCGATGCGTCTCCTTTCCCGACTGGTTCTGATTGCATCATGTTCCTCCGCCCTGCTGGGGCCGCTGCGTGCCGAGGATGCCGTCGCCGACGCCAAAATGCTGCGGGCCCTCTACACGGCGGCGCTCACCCACAGCCCGGCATATGAAAACCTGCGCGAGCTCACCACCCGCTACCCCGGCCGGCTCGGTGGCTCGAAAAATCTCGCGGGCGCCGTGCAGTGGGGCAAGTCCGTGCTGGAGCAGACCGGCGTCGATCGCATCGAGTTGCAGCCCACGCTGGTGCCGCACTGGGAACGCGGCGCCCCGGAAAAAATCCAGTACTACAGCGGCCCGGCCGCCGGCCCCGTCACCCTCTCCGCCGTCGCCCTCGGGGGGTCGGTGCCCACCCCCGCGACCGGCTTGCGCGCGCCTGTGATCGAGCTCCAGTCGCTTGCGGCGCTGCCGACCGCCGATGTGAGGGGCAAAATCGTGTTCTTCAACCGGCCGATGAACCCGATTTATGTCTCCACCGGCCAGGCCTACGGCGAAGCCGGCGACCAGCGCAACCGCGGGGCGGGCGAAGCCGCCAAGTATGGCGCCGTCGGTGTGCTCGTCCGCTCCCTGACCCTGGCGCACGATGACGTGCCCCATACCGGCAACACCAGCTACCTGCCGGACGTCCCGCGCATTCCCGCCGCCGGGCTCAGCACCCTCGCCGCGGACCAGCTGAGCGCGGCCCTCCAGCGGGACGCGGCCACGACTGCGGAAATGTTCATTCATTCCACCTGGTTCGAGGACGCCCCCTCGCACAACGTCATCGGCGAACTTCGCGGCCAGGACCACCCCGAGCAGATCATCCTTGTCGGCGGACATCTCGACTCGTGGGACCTGGCCCCCGGCGCGCATGATGATGGCGCCGGCATCGTCGAGTCGATCGAGGTGCTGCGGCTGCTCCAGGCCGTCGGCTATAAGCCGCGCCACACCATCCGCTGCGTGCTCTTCACCAACGAGGAAAACGGCACCCGCGGGGCCGCCGCCTACGCGTCGGCCGTGGGCGCGAAGCACGAGGTGCATCTGCTGGCGCTGGAAACCGACGGTGGCGGCTTTCAGCCCCATGGCTTCAACCTCGGCAATCCCGCCGGCAATGCGCACACCCGCGCCGCCCGCTGGCTGCCGTTGTTCGCGCCATATGGCATCTATCAATTCAACCCGGGGACCGGCGGAGCGGACGTGGGCCCGCTGCTCGCCCATGGGGCCACCGTCGCCGGCCTCACGCCCGACTCCCAGCGTTACTTCGACTACCACCACACCACCACGGACTCGATCGACAAGGTGAACCCGCGCGAGTTGCAGCTCGGCGCCGCCGCCATGGCCGCACTTGTCTACCTGGTCGATCAGAACGGGCTGTAAGTCTGGTTGGTTACCAACCAAGGCAAATCACGGAAACGCGGAGGAGCTGATACACGGAATGACTTATACCAGCGTCCTTCTGCTTTTAGACTTTTGTCATCGCGAGGTGCGCGAAGCGCGCCGTGGCGATCCAGCCGTTTGACCGGCTCACGGCTCTGAGCGTAGACGAAGAGCTGGATTGCTTCGTCGTCCCTCGACTGACTCGGGACCTTGAGCTGGTCGAAACGGC
>JBAXWQ010000017.1:0-21958 GCA_037128315.1 Opitutia bacterium
AGATAGGAATCTGCGGGGCTAGTAAATCTGGCTCTTCTTCTTCGCCTTCATCATTTCTGGAAGGGTGGGACAGCGCGGTCGGTTCAACCCTCTTGCGGCGCCTACGACACAAGGGGGCGTCATCTCGATCACCTCGCGGACGTCCCCTTCAATTTCCCGCTCCACGGTGACCCGGCCTTCCAGCATCGAAAACGTAACCACATTAACGGTCACGGGCATATCGAAGTGGACCCCCAATCGGTAGGGAATCTGCATCGCCTCTGTATCGACCGATTGCCGGCCGGTCAGGATGAGGTCCGGGGAACCGTCGCGAAATATTGCGCAGTGGAGAAGGCGGCCCGTTTCAACGCTGTCGGTAAAATAACCGTCCGTTTTCACGAGAATCGCGCGGTCCGCCCCCATGGCGAGACCGGTGCGCAACTGTTCCGCGCACTCGTCGCCGCCAATGGTTACGACCGTGATCTCACCGGCGCCGACCCGCTCGCGCAGCCGGAGGGCCTCCTCCAGCGCGATCGAGTCGAAGGGATTCACCGCGAACTTGACGCCATCGGTCTCGATGCCGGAGCCGTCGGGCTTGACGCGGATCTTGGTGTCGGGGTCGGGAACCCGTTTCAGGGGCACAAGGATTTTCATGGGGTAAGGGTAAAGTGGAGTGGGGATGGGATCTACGTGCTGCCGGCCAGTTGCTGCAGGGCGGCGAGTTGCTGCGCGTGCCGGGATTCGCGCTCGAGCAGGCTGGCCGGGACGACGCGCTCGGCGCAGTCGGCGATCCCGCAGCGTTCACACGTATCGCCGACAATGCGCGTAACCAGGGCGGGGTCATTCCAGAAGTGCACGGCCTGGCGGAAGGCATCGTTCATCTGAAAACCGATGGTGACGCATGAGTTCACGCCCCCATCAAGATTCTGCGGGTGGGCCAGGGCCATCGAAAAATACTCGTCCTGAGTCGCGGCGAAGCGCGAGCGCTGGGCGCCGGCGAGGGAGGCCGTGGAGCCGGTGGCCGTCTGCTGGGCCTCGAAGCGGTGCAGGGCCTCCAGCGAGATGAGGCGGCGGCAGTAATGCTCGTCGACGCCGATGCTGTGCGAGGCATGCATGCGCTGGTAGTGCAGCTCCTTGCCGATGTGCACCTCCCGGGTGCCCCGGCGGTGGTCGAAGCGCACGAAGTACATCTGCTCGAGGCCGAAGAAGCGCGGCACGATCTGTGAGAGCCGGTGAAAGAACATCTCGGGGGTCGCCTGGTACTTCCGCTTGATCGCGATCAGGGCCGCGCCGTTCCAGGCGGGGGCGGCGAAAAATTCCCGCAGGTCGGCGACCAGCAGCTGCCGGTCGAGCAGCAGCGCCCCGGCGAAGTAGGAGGCCCGGAAATTGTTCAGCAGCTGGTCGAAGGACTCGACCTTGACGATCGGGGACGTCGTGACCGCCGCGTGCTGCCCGAGCTGGTGGCGGCCGATCTCACGGGCGAGCAGAAAGGCGCGCTGCCATTCCCCGAGGCGGGAGTTCAGCAGCAGACGGGGCTGCGGCGTGTCGCCCGCCAGGGTGATGGCGCGCAAGGCGCCCAGCTCCGGGTGGCCAGAGAGGGTGTGCTCATCGAGGGTGTAGCCGCAGCCTTGGACGAGGTAGGCGCGCAGTTGGGCCTCGTCCGGGGCGGGGCGGCGCTCCCAGCCCTGTGCGGTCCGGAAGGACTCCACGGCCAGCTCAAGCTCCTCGAAATAGTTCTTGTTCTGCTCGACGTGGGCGCGGATGGCCGCGAGCAGCAGGTGCTCGATCTTCACGTCGAAGCGCCGGGCGATTTTCACGAAGGTGTCAAAGAGCGCACTGATCTTCTTCGGCTCGTCGGCCATCATCTCCAGCAGGCCGGTCGGGGTGAGGCCGAAGACCTCGAGCGGGATTTCCTGCAGGATGCCGGACTTGAGCATGCCGGAGAGCGGGTGCAATTCCTCCCCGAGATGGAGGGAGACCAACTGGTCGAAGCTGACGCCCAGCGCCTTGGCCAGCGCGAGAATCTTGCCGGGCTTGGGGTATTTTTTCCCCTTCTCGATTTCGCTGAGGTAGGAGATGGCCAGGCCCGCCCGGTCGGCGAGATCCTTCAGCGAGAGACCCTGCTGCTTCCGGAGCTGGTTGAGCTTCAGACCCAGAATGAAGCGCAGGTTTTGCTCATTGGGCGGCGACGCGGCGTCGGTCGGCGGCGAGGGCAACAGGGTGGCCGGGGGCATGGCAGAGAGGGGAAAGGAGGAGGGGGGGGCGTGCGAGCGGTCGTCTAGCCGCTTCAGGGATCGATGAAGAGATCCGGGAAAGGCGTGTCGGCATGGGCCGGGTCGTGGGCGTACCGGCGAAAATCCGTCCAGCCGCGGGTGCGGAGGAAGTCCTCGTCGAGCAGCGTCTGCCCGCTGAGCGAGAGATCCGAAGTTGCGAGAATTTCCCGGGCGGCATCGGCCATGATTTCGGTGGTGCGGCAGCGCGGCAGCAGCTGGGGGCCCACGGCAAACTCGATGGCGGCGGTGGCAATGGTGGTGCGCGGCCAGAGCGTGCAGACCGAAATCCGGTCGGCGGCCAGCTCGCCGGCGAGGCCGAGGGACAGCAAGGTCATGCCGAACTTTGACAGGGTGTAGGGCGCGTGCGGTGTCAGCCATTTGGCCTGGAGATTGAGCGGAGGGGACAGGCTGATGATGTGGCCGCCGCCGGCGCGGCGCAGCAGGGGCAGGGCGGCCTTGGCGCACACAAACACGGCCCGGGCATTGACCTGCTGCATGAGGTCGTACCGTTTGACCGGCGTGTTGGCGACGTTGGTCAGCTGGATGGCGCCGGCGTTGTTGATCAAGGCATCGAGCCGGCCGAATTCCTTGTCGATGGCGGCCATCAGGTCGGCCACCTGCAGTTCCTCGCGGACGTCGATCTGGAGGGGCAGCGCCCGGACGCCGAGAGCCCGCACCTCCTCGGCGACGGTGTGGATGGTGCCGGGGAGCTTCGCGTGCGGCTCGGCCGTCTTGGCGGCAATCACGATGTTTGCGCCCTCCCGGGCGGCGGCCAGGGCCATGGCCCGGCCGATGCCGCGACTGGCGCCGGTGATGAGAATCGTGCGGTCGAGGAGACGTTTCATGGGAAGACGACGCCGTGCATCGGGCGCTCATGCGCCAACCGGCGGCGGCAATGCAGGGTGAGGGTGAAATGGGCGGCCACCTCGCCAGTCGCATCGGTGAGGGAGAGGGTGAAGTCGTGGTCCACCTTGCCCTCCTGCACGAGGGCGGCCCGGATGATGTCGAGATCCGACCGGTGCAGGCGGGCATGGGCCTGGAGATCCCCCCGGCCCGGCCGGCGGAACTCGATTTTGGCCGACTTCATCCACACGTGATAATCCGGCCCGAGATGCCGCGCGACCATCACGGCGTGCAGCGGATCCACGGCGGCATACATGGAGCCGCCGTAAATGGTGCCATGAATGTTGCGGGTCGCCCGACACAACGGCAGGCGCACCTTCGCCTCCATCAGGTCCTCCGCGATGAAGGTAATGCGCGCCCCGGTCTGCCGAAAGGCTGGGAACCAATTGAAGCGCCAGCGCAGGAGTTTGATTTTCCATGACTCAGCCATTGGGCGATGGCCGCCATCGAATGCGCCGCCAGCGAAATGGCGAGGAGAATATTCGTTAACAGCGAATATTCGCTTGTAATAACTAATGTTCTCCAACTCGATTACTTACACCCCTGACATATCCGGTCTTTCGGCGCTTGGTCGTGGAAAGATCGGTTTGGTATTCGTTCACCTGATGCCCTCGAAACTCACTACTCATTGGCAAAGCTTGGGCAAAAATGAGCAGCTTGAACTGCAAGGCCGCAAGCTGCACCGCTACCTGCGGGATTGTGTGCTGCCGTTCTCGCCGCATTACCAAAAAATTTTTGCGGAGCACGGTCTGACTGCGCATGACATCCGGTCCGTCAGTGATCTGACCAAGATTCCCTACACCCGGAAGGACGACCTGCTGTCGGCCCCGGATGCGCCCCGGAAGGCGCTCGATTTCCTGCTCAAGCCGGATCCGGCGGTCCTGGCCAAGCGACCCGGGGTCATCCTGCGGTCGTTGCTGCAGGGGCGCGCCCGCGAACGGGACCGACTCGACCGGGAGTGGCGCCCGATTTTCATGACGAGCACGACGGGGCGCTCGACCGAACCGGTGGCCTTCCTCTACACCCAGCACGACATCAAGAATCTGGGCATCGGCAGCGGACGGGTGGCGGACCTCGGGGGCCGCAATCCGGAGGATCGCATGTTGAACATGTTCCCTTTCGCCCCGCACCTGGCGTTTTGGTACATGTATTACGCGGGCATCCAGAACAACATCTTCGCTCTCGCCACGGGCGGCGGCAAAGTGATGGGCACCGAGGGAAACCTCCGCGCCATCCAGAAGATCAGGCCGACGGCGTTGGCGGCGATGCCGACCTTCATCTATCACGTGCTGACGCAGGCCGTGGAGGAAAAGCTGCAGCTGCCGGGCATCCGCGCAATTTTGCTGGGCGGAGAAAAGGTCGCGGAAGGCACCCGGCGCAAGCTGGCGGATCTCTGCGCCCAAGTGGGCTCGCCGGGCGTGCAGGTCGTGGCCACGTACGGTTTCACCGAGGCCAAGCTGGCGTGGTCGGAGTGCCCCTTCACCCCGGGGCACAAGCCGCCCGGCTATCATCTGTATCCGGACATGGGCATCATGGAGGTCATCGATCCGGAAAATGGCACGGTGCAGCCCGAGGGCCGCGGCGGGGAGATCGTCTGGACCCCGCTCGAGGCGCGCGGGACGGTGGTCCTGCGATACCGGACGGGCGACTTCATCGAGAACGGCATCACCTACGAACCCTGTGAATGCTGCGGGCGGCGGATGCCGCGCCTGATGGGCAAGATTTCCCGGGTCTCGGACTTTCGCTCGATGCGCTTCCAGAAGGTCAAGGGGACGGTCATCGACTTCAATGAGCTGGAGCATGTGCTCGACGACGTCCGCGGCGTCGGCTCGTGGCAGATCGAGTTGCGCAAGGCCAACGACGATCCGCTCGAGATTGACGAGATCGTCCTGCACCTGTCCCGCACCGGCGACAGCACCGAGGCCGGATTGACGACCGCGATCAGCCACCTGCTGCAGGCGCATTTTGAAATTCGGCCGAACCGGATCCACTTCCATGCCGAGGAGGCGATGCGTGAGCTGCAGAAGGTCGGGGTGCTCATCAAGGAGCAGAAGCTCGTCGACAACCGGCCGGCGGCCCAGGCGGCGCCGTATCAGCCGCGGTCCATGCCGACCGACCAGAAATTGCAAACCACCCGGCCATGAAAGAACCGCTCTACATTGTTGACGGGGTGCGTACCCCTTTTGCCAAGATGGGAACCTCGCTGGCGGGTTGCGATGCGACCGAGCTGGGCCGCACCGCGGCGGCGGCGGTGCTCACCCGCACCGCGTTTGATCCGGCGCTGATCGACGAGGTTATCTTCGGCTGCGTGGGCAACCCGGCGGATGCCGCCAACGTCAGCCGGGTCATCGCCCTCCGCGCCGGTGTGCCGGAATCGGTGCCGGCGATAACGGTGTCGCGCAATTGCGCGTCGGGGTTCGAGGCGATCACCCAGGCCTCCGACAAGGCCGCGAATGGCCGCGGCGACATCTTCCTCGTGGGCGGAGCGGAAAGCATGAGCAATTACCCGCTCCTGTATAACGCCAGTGCCGTGAAGAAATACGCCGCCCTCGGCAAAGCCCGGACGTTCGGGCAGAAAGCATCGGCCCTGCTGGCCTTTCGGCCGGCTGATTTTGCCCCGCGCATCGCGCTGATGCTCGGGCTGACCGACCCGGTTTGCGGGTTGGGCATGGGCCAGACCGCGGAGTTGCTGGCGCGCGACTGGCAGCTGACCCGGGTCATGCAGGATCAGTTTGCGCTGCAGTCCCACCAACGGGCGGAGGCGGCGCGGGAAAAATTTCAGGAGGAAATAACCGCCGTGTATCCCCGCGGGGGCCGTGATACCGCGGCCGTGGTGAGCGACAACGGCGTGCGCGAGGGCCAGACGATGGAAGCGCTGGGAAAACTGAAGGCGGTGTTCGAGAAACGCGGCGGCACAGTCACCGCCGGCAACGCCTCGCAGATCACGGACGGAGCCGTGGCCCTGATCGTGATGACGGAAGCCGGACTAAAACAGACCGGCCTGAAGCCCATCGGCAAGCTTGTCGGCTTTGCCTACGCGGGCTGCGAGCCGTCCCGCATGGGCCTCGGCCCGGTGTACGCGATGGCCAAGGCGGAAAAACTCACGGGCTTCAAGCTGGCTGATGCTGATCTGATTGAAATCAACGAGGCCTTTGCCGCCCAGGTGCTCGCCTGCCGCGCCGCCGCCGCCTCGGCGGAGTTTGGCCGCCGGCACCTCGGCCGCGATGCGGCGCTGGGCGAGATTCCCGAGGGGAAACTTAACGTCAATGGCGGCGCGATCGCCCTCGGCCACCCGGTCGGAGCCTCCGGCGCCCGGTTGGTACTGACGGCCCTGCGTGAGCTGCACCGGCGGGGCGGCAAGCGGGCGGTCGTTTCACTCTGCATCGGGGGCGGCCAGGGCGGCGCGCTCTGGCTCGAAACCGTCTGACCCGCGGCCCCATGAATATTTCCCTGACTTTTGGTGATGCGGGAATTGCCCGGCTGACCTTCGACCGGCCGAATTCCTCCGCGAACCTGTTTGATATTGCGACGCTGGAGGAACTGGACGCCCACCTGGCGACGCTGGAATCCCGGCGGGACCTGCGGGGCGTGGTTTTGGTCAGCACGAAAGCCAAGATATTCATCGCCGGCGCCGACCTGAATTCGTTCACCAAGAATTTTACCCCCGAAGGCCTCGGCCAGACGGTCGATCTCGGCCACCGGATCTTCACCCGGCTCGAGCAGCTGCCGATTCCGTCGGTGGCGGCGATCAACGGGGTTTGTCTTGGCGGGGGCTGCGAACTTGCGCTGGCGTGCGACTGGCGGGTGGCCTCGCTCGACAAGTCCACGAAGATCGGCCTGCCGGAGACCCAGCTCGGGATTCTGCCGGCCTGGGGCGGCTCGGTGCGATTGCCCCGGCTCATCGGTCTGCCGGCGGCGCTCGGCATCATTCTGGCGGGCAAACAGCTCGCGGCGATTCCGGCGCAGAAGGCCGGACTGGTCGATGAACTGGCGCAGCCCGAATACCTGCTGGCCGCGGCGGAAAAGTTCCTCGCCCGGGGCAAACGGCCGGCTCCCGCCCCCAAGGGTCTCTTCAATTCCGCTCTCGCCCGTCCGTTGGTGGCCATGAAGGCGAAACGGGATGTGTTGGCCAAGACGCAGGGCCACTATCCGGCACCCCTGCAGGCGCTCAAGGTCTGCCGGGCCGCCTACGGCCGGCCGCTGGCCGAGGGCTTGGCGCTTGAGCGCGCGGCCTTTCTGGAGCTGGCCAAGACCCCGGCGTGCCGCAGCCTGATGGGGATCTTTTTCCTGCAGGAACGGGCCAAGAAGCTGAAGGTGCCTGGCGTCGATGGCACCGGCATCAAGGTCCGCTCGCTGGCCGTGGTGGGCGCCGGAGTCATGGGAGCCGGCATTGCGCAGTGGAGCGCCGCCCGCGGCTATCCGGTCCTGCTGAAGGATATCGCCCCGGAGATGCTCGCCAAGGGGCTCAAGGCGGCGGAGAAAATATTTCGCGACGCGGCCAAGCGCCGGATCTTCACCGAGGCCGAGGCCACCGCCGGGCTCGACCGCATCACACCGGTGGCGACCGCGGTGTCGCTGGCCCGGGTCGACCTCGTCATCGAGGCCGCCGTGGAGAAGCTGGAGCTGAAGCAGAAGATTTTCCGCCAGCTGGAGCAGCAGGCGGGTTCCCAAACCGTGCTGGCCACGAACACATCGGCGCTGTCGATTGATGCCATCGCGTCCGGTCTGGCTGATCCCGGTCGCGTCGTGGGCATTCATTTTTTCAACCCGGTGCACCGCATGCAGCTCGTCGAGATTGTCCGCGGTCCGCGGACTTCCCCCGCGGCGCTCGACACGGCGCTGCAATTCGTGAAGGCGATTGGCAAGCTGCCGGTGCTCGTGAAAGACAGCCCGGGCTTTTTGGTTAACCGCATTTTGCTGCCGTACATGGTTGAGTCGGTGCGCCTGTTCAACGAAGGCTGCGGCATCCAGCAGCTGGACCGGCTGATGCTGGATTTCGGCATGCCGATGGGGCCGCTGCGCCTGAGCGACGAGGTCGGCCTCGATGTAGCGCAACATGTGGCGCTGGACCTGCAGCAGCGGCTGCCCCAGCCCGTGCCAATCAATGACACGCTGGAGAAAATGATCGCCCGGGGCTGGCTGGGTAAAAAATCCGGCCAGGGATTTTATGTCTTCGGCCCGAAAAAAGGGGCCAAGGAGAAACCCAACGGCGAACTGGGGTTCCTGCAGACGGCGGGCAAGGGCGCCGGGCAAGATGCCGCCACGCTGCTGGATCGCATGGTTCTCGTCATGATCAACGAGGCGGCCCGCTGCCTGGAGGAAGGCGTCGTGGCAGCGCCGGAGGATGTTGATTTCGGCATGATCTTTGGCACGGGCTGGGCCCCGTTTCGCGGCGGTCCCCTGCGACATGCGGACACCCTGGGTGCGAGCGAGATTGTCCGGCGACTGGAGCGGTTGGCGACCGAGGTCGCCCCATATTTCGCCCCGTGCGAGCGGCTGCGCGCGATGGCGCACGCCCAAGCGACATTTTATCCGGCGACCTAGTAACCTGTATATGTGATTTTCCGGATGGGCCACCGAGCCAAGCCGGAGCACAAACCCAGAGGTCACAGAGGAATGACCGGTCGAGATATTGGGCTAGGAGATGGGCTCGGTGCGCTCCGGGTCGGAACTCGGTGTCCTCTGTGACAAAATTCCTTCCCGCAGCGCCAGGAGTCCAAACTATTTGGTGTTACTGGATACTGGGGCCTGGTTGGTTTGTTAGGCTCAGCCGGGGAGGCGATAACTGGCGATCACGGGCAGGTCGGCGGCGGCGAGATCGTACTGGAGCAATAGCTCCGGTTGGACCCAGGCGAGCTGGACATGTTCGTGCGGGTGAGGCTCGGGTGAATCCGGGGCCAAGACGCAGAGAAAGGGAATCATCTCAATCACGACGGTTTTGTAGTCATGGAGGAAGGGAGGCAGAGGCCGCACCACGTTGATGACACAGCCGAGCTCTTCGCGGATTTCCCGGACCACGGCGACGGAAGCCAGCTCGCCCGGTTCGACCTTGCCCCCGGGAAACTCCCACTTCAGCGGCAGGTGTTTGTCCACCGGGCGTTGGGCGAGCAGGACGGTCCCTGCGCGCTCGATCAGGGCGCAGACGACGGGGATGGGGGGTGGAGCGGCCAAGGCGTCCTTTTGAACAAGGAGTTATGACCGACTGCAACTTTTCCCGCCGAGCGGTGTTTTCCCCGTATGAAAACTTTCTTCAAGATCCTCCTGGTCGTCGTGCTCACGGTGTTGGTCATCAAGTTCATTCCCTTCGTCATGATTGGCGCCATGGTCGGCCTGCTTTTGGCGGCCATCCTCGGCGCGGTCGGCCTCGGTCTCGTGGGCGCCCTGCTGGTGGTGGGCATCATGCTCGCCCTAGCCCTGGCCCCGATCTGGATTCCCGTCCTGATCGTCATGGGTGCCATCTCCCTCTTCAAGAAGCTGTCGAGTCGCTCGGAGCCTCCCGTGATGGCGGCCTGATCGATTCTCACCCCAGCTGTGCCACACCCAACGCGGCCGCCCTCCGGGGCGGCCGTTTTTATTGGGGATAAAATTCCGTGCCGGGCAACTTGCCAGCCGTGCCGGAGCCTGCCTCTATCGCGCGATGGCGAAAACGCCCGATCACCCGCACCCCTTTGTCTCCCGCATCAGCCTGGTCGGCCGCGGTCGCGGCGCGCTAAAAAACCTGGCGGGCTTTAAAAAACAGCACCACACGGTGCCGGATGCCGTCAATGCCGCGACCACGGCGTTTCTTGGCAAAATCTGCGCGCCCGAACTGACGGCGGAGGGCGAACGGTTTTTCCAGGCGGCCAAGACGGCGCTGGCCTACAAGCGGGCCGATCTGGCGCTGGAGGTGACGAGCCCCAACGCCGTACTGACCACCAAGGATTTCACCTTCGAACTGACCTACGCGCTCGAGCCCGGCAACCCGGCCAGCTATGGCATTACGCGTACGCTGTCCCAGTTGCGGAGCGGCGAGTTGGTGGAATTACCGGAGTTCAATGAACTGTTTGCGGCGCTGTTCACCGGCATCGTCTTCTCCCTGACCAAGCAGGTGCGGGTGGAGGCCGTGGTGGATGCGATTGAGGCCCGGGGCGAGGAGGATAAGATTTCGGTTCATTATCCGTCGGATTGCCGGCATTGCGTGCTGTCCGTCGAGGGTGTGGCTGCCCAGGTGGTATGCGACGGGGCGACTCTGGAACTGCAGTTTCCCCGCGCCGGTTCGCCGCTCGAGCTCATCACCACCTTTGGGCTGGTGCGCTCCGCCTTTGCCCTGACGAAAAACCGGGTGCTGGCGGGATTACTTTAGGTAGGGCGGCGAGTCCCTTCGCCGCCGCGGCGCGGAACGGAGTCCGCGCCCTACCAAAAAAGGGCGGGATCAATGATCCCGCCCGGCATTGCGAAAACCTTGAAGGGTCTTACTTGATCATCTCGGCCACAAAGGCGCGTTCCTCGACGAGCTCCTTGTTCGTCGTGGCGATCTTGGATTTGGCGAAGTCGTCCATCGCGTAACCAGGGATGATTTCATAGCTGCCTGAGGTGGTGGTGCGGACGGGCATGCCCGCCCACACATTCGCATCAAAACCATAGAACCCGTTGGATTTCACGCCGACGGAATGGATGGCGCCGGGCGTGACGAGGCTGCGCACATGATCGACCAGCGCGTTGGCCGCCGAGGCGGCGGAGGAGGCGCCGCGGGCGGCGATGATGGCGGCCCCGCGCTTGCCGACAGTTTCGCAGAACGGACCCTGCAGCCACGCCGTGTCGGTGATGACGGTGGTTGCCGGCTTGCCGTCAATTGTGGCATGGCCAAACGCCGGGAACATCGTGGGGCTGTGGTTGCCGTAGATGAAGATGTCCTTCACGGCGGTCAGATCCACGCCGGCCTTCTTGGCGAGCTGGCTCTGCGCGCGGTTCTGGTCGAGGCGGACCATGGCGGTGAAGCGCTCAGCCGGCAGGCGCTTGGCCTGGCTGGCGGCGATCATGCAATTCGTGTTGGCCGGGTTGCCGACGACGGCGATGCGGGCATCCGCCGCGGCGACCGCATCAATCACCTGGCCCTGGCCGATGAAGATCTTGCCATTGTCCTTGAGCAGGTCTGCGCGCTCCATGCCGGGACCGCGGGGCTTGGCGCCAACGAGCAGGCACCAGTTGGCGTCCTTGAAGCCCACCGCCGGGTCGGAGGTCTGTACGATGCCCTTGAGCAGGGGGAAAGCGCAGTCGTCGAGTTCCATGGCGACACCCTCGAGGGCCTTGAGCGCCTTCTCGATCGGCGCCTCAATCAGCTGGAGAATGATCGGCTGGTCGGGGCCGAACATGGCGCCGGAGGCGATGCGGAAGAGGAGGGAGTAGCCAATCTGGCCGGCGGCGCCGGTGACTGCAACGCGGATGGGGGTCTTCATATGATTGATCCTTTTAACAGGCGAGGCGCGGAGCGCACGGAGGAAATGACGCGCCTGACAAGATTAAGGCCCAGCAAGCGGTCCGGACAGAATTATTAATTTCCCGTTCCGGGTCAGGGCATAAACCGGGGCGCGAGGGCGGCGTGGAGTTCGCGGACCAAGGTCACGGTGGTGGGCCAGTCGATGCAGGCGTCGGTGATGGAGACGCCGTAGCGAAGCTTGTCCTTCGGCTGGGGGAAGGGCTGGCTGCCGGCCTCCAGGTTGCTCTCGATCATGGCCCCCATGATGGAAGTGTTGCCGGCCGTGATTTGGCCGAGCAGTTCGCGCATCACCTCAGGCTGGAGCTCGGGTTTCTTGGCCGAGTTGTCGTGGGAACAGTCGACCAAAATTGATTTGATCAGGCCAGCCTTGGCCAGCAACTGCTCGGTCTGGGCGATGTGCGCCGGCGAATAGTTGGTGCCGGTGGCTCCCCCGCGCAAGACCACGTGGCAGTCGGGATTGCCGCGGGTGACGATGGCCGAGGCGGAGCCGTTGAGGTTGATGCCGAGAAAGGTGTGGGGCTGCGCCGCGGCTTTGATGGCGTTGATCGCGGTGGCGATGGAGCCGTCAGTGCCGTTCTTGAAGCCCAGGGGCATGGAGAGGCCCGAGGCCATCTGCCGGTGGGTCTGGGATTCGGCCGTGCGGGCGCCGATGGCCGACCAGCATACCAGGTCGGCGATGTATTGCGGGGTGATCGGGTCCAGCAACTCGGTGGCCGTCGGCAGGTCCAGATCAAGCACATCGCGCAGGAAGGTGCGGGCGAGACGCAGCCCCGAGGCGATGTCGTGCGAACCGTCCAGGTGCGGATCCATCACGAGGCCCTTCCAGCCAACCGTGGTGCGCGGCTTTTCAAAGTAGACGCGCATCACGATCAGCACGCGGTCGGATACCTCCCGGGCCAGCGCGGCCAGGCGACGCGCGTACTCCCGTCCCGCCGCCAGGTCGTGGATGGAGCACGGCCCGATGACCAGAAGAAAGCGTTTGTCGTCCGTAAAGATGACCCGGTGGATATCCCGGCGCGTGCGGGCCACGAATTCGGCCTGGGCCTCGGTTTTGGGCAACTCGGCCAGCAGTGCGGCCGGTGAGGGCAGGGCACGAGTTTCGAGAACATTGATATCCGAGGTTTTCTGCATTGTCTGCAGCTTGGGGTGGACCAGGACCCAGGATCAAGTCCTTGCTGTGTGCTAAGAATTCGGGCAAAGAAAAGGCCGGTCGCCTACCCCTAAGCGACCGGCCATTGCTTTCTTAGTTACCCCAAAACTCCCCGCTAGGCGGGGAGAAGTGTTAATTGACTCCCCTATATCTACTCAGTTCCATTCGGCCGTCAACGAGAAGATCATAAGTTTATTGCATTCTGTTCAAGTAACTATACGTCAATTACTTAAGACGTTTTATTAATGATTTTAGGCTCCGCATTTTTTAACACCTACAAGCCCAAAGCCGCTCTCAGGGTCACGGGCGAGGACGCCTTTTCGTTTTTGCAGGGCCAGTTTTCCAACGATCTGCGGCAACCGACCGGGGTTGCGACCTATGGGCTGTGGTTAAATCAAAAAGGCAAGGTCGTCGCGGACAGTGTGGTGCTGCGGCTGGCGGAAAATGAATTCCTGGTGATCAGCTTTGGCTCCCCGGCCGGGGTCATTGAGCAGCGCCTGCAGGATTATATCGTCGCTGATGAGGTGAACTTGATGGATGAGACCGATGCCGTGGGCGGCATGATCATCGGCGGGGTGGGGAGTGGCGAGATCGTGCGACGTTTTTCCGAGATTGTGCCGGGTCGGGCGCAGTTTGTCCGGAAGGGGCCGGCGGTGATCTTCCACGGTTACCGGCTTCCGGGGGAAAATTATGAGATCATCGGCCCGCACCTGATCATGAGCGCTTGGCGGGAACAACTGGCTGCAGTCGGGCTGGTCGACGGGGGATACCCGCCGATCGAGCGGGCCCGGATTGCCGCCGGCATTCCGGCGATACCGGCGGATATCGGCCCAGCGGATTTGCCCAATGAGGCGGGACTGGAGTTGTCGGCGATCTCCTTTACCAAGGGATGCTATCTTGGGCAGGAGGTGATGGCGCGGCTTAAAAATCTGGGCCAGGTGCGACGCCAGCTGCAGGTGGTGCGCGGAACCGGGTCACCCCCCAAGCCGCAAGCTCCCCTTTTCCAAGGGTCCAAAAAAGTCGGCGAGCTGCGATCGGTCGCGGCAGATGGCGACGGTTTTGTCGCCCTGGCCATGTTGGTGCAGCTGAATCTCAATCGATCGGAGGGCCTGAGCCTGGCTCCGGATGCATCGCCGACCATCCAGGTCGTCCCGCATGAGTGAACTCGCCCAGTTAACCAAACTGTGTCGGGGCTTGGGGGCGACCGAGGCGCAAGCCGAGGCCATGGCCAGACAGCTGACGAAACGAGCGGACCAGTTGGCTGCCGAGCGGGGCAAGACGCGGGAAGAGGCCATGACTTATTTGCTCAGTCTCCTGGTGCAGGGCAGTCAGGGCGAGGTGCCGAAGGAATTCCAACCGCCGAGACCCCCGGCGAGTCCTCAGAATAGCACGGCCAGTCCGTCGAAGTAAGCGTCCACCCAGCGGTGGGCCCCGAAGAAATAGATCAAGGCGGCCACGCCCAGCATCGGGCCGAAGGGCACGTGCACACCCAGGCCGATTTCCGCGGGCTGACCCTCTGGCGTGGTCGTGGGTGGGGCGGCCAACGCATCGTGTCCGGTGATTTTTTTCCACAGGTAGGCGCCCAGCAGCCACGCGCAGCCCAGGACGGCGCCGCCAAACATCCCGAAGACCGCGCCCTGCCAGCCGACAAACGCGCCGAGTGCGCCGAGATATTTGACGTCACCGAACCCCATGGCCTCCTTGCGCAGGATCACCTCGGCAAACAGCGCGATCCACAGCACCAGGGCGGAACCGACGAAGAGGCCGAGGACGGCGGCGCGGGCGGCATGCAGGCTGGCGATCACAAAAAAATCGTGGCTCTGGCCATGGAGGGAGGGCACCACCACA
This sequence comes from Opitutia bacterium, assembly GCA_037128315.1. GTDB lineage: Bacteria > Verrucomicrobiota > Verrucomicrobiia > Opitutales > Opitutaceae > Lacunisphaera. The sequence goes on from JBAXWQ010000017.1 coordinate 14,630, forward strand.
GAAATCATCAGGCCCGCGGCCGCACCGCCGATGGTGAAGACATCGGGGATGATCATGTGATCCAGATCGATGAACAACGCGCAGATGACGATGGCGCACAGGACCATGCCGGCGAGGGCCTTGGTCGGGGAAAAGTGCAGCCAGCAGGCGAGGAAGAGGGCGGCGGTCAGCAATTCGATGGCGGGATAACGAAAGCTGAAGGGCCGGCCGCAACAGCGGGCGCGGCCACGCAAGATGAGCCAGCTCAGCACCGGAATGTTGTCGTACGGGGCGATCGGCTGGCCGCAGCCGCAGTGCGAGCCGGGCCGGATGATGGATTCGTTTTTCGGGATCCGATAGATGCAGACGTTCAGGAAACTGCCGATGCAGGCGCCGAAGACCGCGGCCGCCAAGGGAAGGAACCAGGGGGCGAGGCGGTTGATTTCGTTGAAGGTATCCATGATTAGGGGGTGCCCAGGGCGCGGTGGGCAGCAGATTGCATGATGGCCACCGGGGCGGGCTGGCCAGTCCAAATCTCCAGCGACCGGGCCCCCTGGTGAATCAGCATGGCCAGGCCGTTGGCGTGGGCCAGGCCGAGGGCGGCGGCCTGACGCAGCAAGGCTGTGAGCGGGGGGCGATAGATCATGTCGAACACGGCCGCCGGCCGGGGGATTTTACTCAAATCCAACGGCGTGGCATCCTGGGGCGCCAGACCCAGGGAGGTGGCATTGACCACGAGGCAACCCGCCGGTAGGTCGGCCGGTGGATGATGCAAATCGAAGCCGCGGGGCGGCGTGGGGGAGGACAGCGGGTGGAGACTGGTCATCAGGGCGGACAGACTCGCGGCGGACCGGTTGCCGATCCACAGCGCGGCACAATTTTGCTGCAGGCATTCCACGGCCGCGGCCCGGGCGGCTCCGCCCGCGCCCAGCAAGAGGACTGGCGCGTCGGCCAATGCGATGTGCAATTCCTCGCGCAAGGCAGTGGCCAGGCCATAACCATCGGTATTGGTGCCCCGCCAGCCGGTGGCGTCGCGGCTCAGCGTGTTCGCGGCTCCGGCGATGCGCACCAAGGGGTCGCCCGCCGCCAGCAGCTCCACCGCCAGGGCCTTGTGCGGCACCGTCAGGTTGAGGCCATGAAATTTTTTCTCGTGAAACAATTGCAGGGCGCGAGGCAGGTCGGCGGGGGCGATATCAAACTTGAAGTAGCGCCAGTCCCTGAACCTGGGCTGGGTCTGGGCCAATTGCGCGAGGGCCGCGTTGTGCATTTCCGGGCTGAGCGAGTGAGCGACGGGTCGCCCGACCACGGCCAGGGCGGTGCCGGCAAAGGACCAGTGTTCCAGATCGGCCAGGGTCAGGGGAGGCTCGGTGGCTACGCTCATGGGCAGCGGGAGCAAAGCCCAGTTGACTCCGCAGAACGAGCCCGATTTTTCAGGGCTGGGCGTGCCGCTCGTAGGTGGACTCGAACTCCGAGACAAAACCGGCGAACAGGGCGGCGTTTTGCAGGTGTTCGGCCGCGGCATAGTGGTGGGCGAGATTGCGGCAGCACCGACACAGAACCTCCCGCACCGGCGTGGGGGCAAGATCAGCCAGCTCCGGCGCCGGCTGGCCCGGTCGCGCCAGCCCAATGACATCGTCCACTGACAGGAGTCGGCCGCTGTGAAACGGATCAATATAGAATGGCACCGCCTCCGCATAGCAGCCCACGAGGAAGTGACCCGGCAGGGCGACCGGCTCCAGGATCAGGCCCATCCGCTCGGCGACCAGGAGGTAGACGATCGACAGGGAGATCGGCAGCCCCTTGCGCCGGATCAGCACCTGATCGAGAAAGCTGTTCAGCGGATCGGTGTAGTGCTCGGCGTTGCCCCGCAGGCCATATTCATGGAACAGCACGCGATTGAGGATGCGGCATTTTTGCCGGTCGGTCGCCGGTTCGCTCAGCAGCTCCCGGCCGCGGGTGGCCAGGGCGTCCAGCTGCAGGCAGCACGCGCCGACATCCAGGTCGGCGTTGACCGTCCGGCTGAGCAAAATAGCCCCGGTCTCGAGCTCATAGTTGAGGGAGCGGATGAAAAGCCGGAACTCCTCCACCGGGTCCGGCACATTAAGCTCGCGCAAATAACGGGCCGCATGCCCGGCCAGTTCGCGATCGGGCTGACGCGCGAGTTCGCGCAGGAGCTGGGCGCATTCGCGGCCGCGGGCCGTAAAGAGCGCCCGGAGCGCCGAACGCACCACGGGCGAGGGATCATCCAGCAACTGCCCGAGGGCTTTTTGTTGCGCGAGCGTGAAGGGCGGTGCGTCCACGCAAAAAGCCAAGGTCGTTCCGGGCGCAGCGCAACGGGGAAAGTTTCCGCGGCCCAACTAATAATTTCGCCAAACAGCCTCAGGACCTTTTCCCAAAGAGCGCCGTGCCCACGCGCACCAGCGTGCTGCCCTCCGCGATGGCCTCGGCCAGGTCGCCACTCATGCCCATGGAGAGCTCCCGCAGGGGCCGGCCGGAGCGAACAGCGAGGTCATCCCGGATGCGGCGCAGGTTGGCAAACGTGCGCCGGGCGACGGCCGGGTCGTCCGAGAGCGGGGCGATGGTCATGAGACCGTCCACCGTCAGGTGCGCTTTGGTGAGCGCAATTTCCAGCAGCCGCGGCGCGTCCGCTGGTTCGCAGCCGAATTTGGCCGGGTCCTGACCGGCGTTGATCTGCAGCAGGACGGGCAACGGCCGGCCCATTTCCCCTGCGGCGCGGTCGAGGGCCGTCAGCAATTTTTCCCCATCCACGCTTTGGATGCGGGCGAAATGCCGGGCGGCCAGTTTGGCCTTATTGGACTGAAGATGACCGATCAGTTCCCAGCGCAGGCTGGGGGAGACCAAGGCGCATTTCTCCACCGCCTCCTGGACGCGGTTCTCGCCGACCGCCTTTAGACCATAACGGACAACATATTCCGCGGCCGCAGCGGGATGGGTCTTGGTCACCGGCAGGAGGGTCACTTCCTCAGGCAAACGTCCCGCCTCCCGACAGAGCTCAGCTATTCGCTGAAGCAGTGCGGTGGCTCGATTTTCAAAAATCTCATATTCGATAAACATCTCTATGCGGAGCTTTTAGGGTGACTTGCTGATAAGTTATATTTATGCAGATCCCAACAATAATAGCTGCATGCAAATCGAAAACTTCAAAATCTTCGCCGATCTGGTCGAAACGAAGAGCTTTTCCAAGGCGGCCAAGTTGAATGGCATCACCCAATCCGCGGTCAGCCAGCAGGCTCGTTCGATGGAACGCACCTTCAAGACCCTGATGGTGGATCGCAGCCAGAAACAATTCAACCTCACCCGCGAGGGTCAGCGCATCTACGAGGCGGCAAAGGAAATCCTGCATGTGTACGAAAAGCTCGAGAGCGAGCTGCAGGAGATGAAGAAGGTGATCAGCGGCACCATCCGCATTTCCACCATCTATTCGATCGGGCTCCATGAACTGCCGCCCTACATCAAAAAATTCCTGCACGATTACCCCTCGGTCAACGTGCGGGTCGAGTACCGCCGCTCCAATCTGGTTTACGAGGACATTTTGCACAACTCCGTCGACTTCGGCCTGGTGGCTTTTCCGCAGAAGGTCCGGCAGATCGACATGATTCCCTTCCGCAACGACCGGCTGATTTTGATCATGCACCCCAATCATCCCCTGGCCAAGGGGGGGGACGTGGACATGAAGTCGCTCTCGGCGCACAAGTTCATCGGTTTCGATCCGGACATCCCGACGCGCAAGGCGGTCGACCAGATTTTCCGCGACTTCAAGCTGGAGATCACCCCGGTCATGGAGTTCGACAACATCGAGACGGTGAAGCGGGCGGTGGAGATCGATCACGGCATTGCCATTGTGCCGCAGGCGACAGTGCTCCAAGAGGTCCGCCAGGGCACCCTCGTCGCCATCGCCTTCAAGGGCAAGGAATTCACCCGGCCGCTCGCCATTTTGCACCGGAAGGGCCGGGTGCTGACGCCGGCGATGAAAAAATTCATCGAGATCCTGAGCATCGAGCCCACGGAAGTCGGGCCCGACGCTTGAGTCCCGCGCCGGGACGCAGTTTTTGGGAACAAGGCGGGGGCGGGCGCCTCTTACCCGATACCCATATCATGAAACGACTCTCCTCATTGTGTTGCCGCCTTGTCGCCTTGGCGGTCGGCTCGGTACTATTAGCGGGGTCCCCGCTCCTTGCCCAGAATGCCACCGGCTCGACCGGCCAGCCCGCCCCAGCCTGGAAGCTCCAGGATCTTGACGGTCACCAGGTCAGCTCCGACCAGTTCAAGGGCAAGGTGGTGGTCGTGGATTTTTGGGCGACCTGGTGTGGACCGTGTGTGTCGGAAATCCCCGGCTACATCGCGCTGCAGAAAAAATATGGCGCCCAGGGCCTCGTCATCGTGGGGGTTTCGATGGACAGCAAGGGACCCCAGCACGTGAAGAAGTTCGCCGAGGCCCACGCCATGAATTATACGATTCTGATGGGTGACGATGCGATTACCGAGGCGTTTGGTGGCTTTAGCGCCATTCCCACGACCTTTCTCATCGGCCGGGACGGACGGATTCTGCACCAGAAGACCGGATCGGCCGAGGCCGAGGAATATGAGAAATTGGTGAAGCAGGCCCTGGAATGAGGCCCTGCCGGGACGAATTAAGTTGAAGCCGGGCCGGTTGGCCCGGCTTTTTGTTTTCTGCCGGTCATGAAATTCCACCTCAGCCTACTTCTGCCCCTGGCCTGTGCCGTCGTTTACGTGGTGGGGGCCCTGACCGTGAAACGCGCCGCGGCGTCCGGGGTCGGGGTCTGGCGCACCAGTTTTCTGTCCAATTGGGCTATCGCCCTGTTGTTCATCCCGGTCTGGATCTGGCAGGGCGGCCGGTTGCATCCCCTGCTCGACTATTGGCAACCGGCGGCCGCGGCCCTCCTTTTTTTCCTGGGGCAGGCGTTCACCTTCAAGGCGCTCAGCCGCGGGGATGTGTCGGTCACCACTCCGGTCATGGGGACCAAGGTCATCTTGGTCGCCCTCTTCAGCAGTTTGCTCAAGGTGGGCCAGGTGCCGCTGCAATGGTGGATCGGCGCGTTGCTCAGCACCACGGCGATCGCGCTGCTGCACCGGGGGGAAGGGACGGTGCGTCGACACGTGGGCGAAACGGTCGTGCTGGCTTTTTGCAGCGCCACGGCCTTCAGCCTGGGTGATGTGCTCTTGCAAAAGTGGCTGCCGGTGTGGGGGGCGGGAAATTTCTTTCCGCCGATGTTTGTCCTGGTGGCCCTCTTCTCCTGCGGGTTCGTCCCTTTCTTCACCGCTCCCCTGACCGCCCTGACCTGGGCCTCCGGGCGCTGGGTGGCCGCCGCCGCCTGTCTCATGGCGGTGAACAACGCCGGCATCGTGCTCGCCATCGGCATTGTCGGCAGCGCGACCGCCGTGAATATTGTCTACAGCCTGCGCGGACTGTTCAGCGTCCTGCTTATCTGGTCCATCGGCCACTGGTTCGCCAGCACCGAGCAGCACCACTCGGCCAGTGTGCTGCGCTCCCGGCTGGTGGGTGCGGGCCTGATGGTCGGGGCGGTTGTACTGGTGTTAATTTAATCGCGCCAGGGCCTCGCGGGCGCGGAGCTTGGCGGCCTCGTCCTGTTGGCGCAGGGGCGGCATGGCCAGGCCGCGCTCCCACTCGCGCCGGGCGCCCGCGCGATCACCGGCGGCGGCGCAGGCGAAGCCCAGTTCCAGCCAGTGGTTCAGTTCGCCCGGCTCCAGGGCGGCGGCCAGCCGGAGATGATGCAGGCTCCGGTCCAGGGAAGCGTCCGGCAGGCCGCCATAGAGCAGGCGCACCAAGAACCGCGAGGTCGCGCCCAGCGTGGCGACCTCATAATGCCAGCGGCCGAGCAGGTGATGGGCCCAGGCGTAATTGGGGTCCAGCTGCAGCGCCCGCTCGGCCTCCTCGCGCACCAGACGGGAATACTTGATTTTGGTGCGGGTGTCGCTGTAAACGGCGAGGGTGCCATGGCAGACCGCCAGCGAGAGCACGTTGACGGGATTGGCCGGGTCCAGGGCCACCGCGCGGCGGGAATAACCCAGCGCCGTCTCGGCATACTGTTTCTTCTGGTCGGTCGTCGGCTGGTCCACGACGAGATCGGAATACTGCTGGGCGATCTTCTGCAAAATGCGTGGGTCGTTCGGCTGGGCCTGGTCCGCCCGCAGGAATAACTCCAGGGCCCCGCGCGAGTCGCGGCGCGCTTCGGCGGCGAGCGCAGCGTCCACCAGCGGATGTGCGGCCGCCGAACTCAACCATAGCAGCCCCAGCAGGCCGAACGCGGCGAGCCGGAGCGGGCTCCGGCAGGGCTCAGGGTTTGCGGAAGAGATAGTGGCTGACATGCCATTCCTGGCCCGAGCGGTAATTCCACAATTCGGCGCACGACAGATAAAAAATCCGCCAATAGGCCCACCATTTCACTGCCTGGTCGGCGCCATAGGTCCGGGCGAACAAGGGCATGATCTCGGCGCGATGGGCGTCCATGTTCTGCAGCCAGTGCTCCGATGTTCGCGCATAGTGGGTGCCATCGACCCGCCAGTCCTCGACCAGGGTGAGGTCGTCCTGGCAGCGGCTGAACAAGTCGTGTGAGGGCATCATGCCGCCGGTGAAGAAATATTTGCTCATCCAGTCGGAGTCGTCGCGCACGACAAAGTGATAGGCGAACCGGGCATGCACAAAGACGTGGGCAAAAAAGCAACCACCGGGCTTCAGCCAGCGGGCGATATTGGCCAGCAGCCGCGGCCAGTTCTTTATGTGCTCGAACATCTCAACCGAGACTACGCGATCAAATTGGGCGGCCCCGATGTCGAAATCGTTCATGTCGCAGGTGATCACCGTGACATTGCCCAGCCCGCGCCGCCGGGCCTCGTCCGTGATGTGCTCGCGCTGCGTGCGGGAGTGGGACACGGCCGTGATGCGGGCCAGGGGATATTTTTCCGCCATCCACAGGGTGAGCGAACCCCAGCCGCAACCCAGCTCGAGGATGTGCAGGCCGTCCGCGAGCCGGGCCCGCTCGCCGGTAAGCGCCAGCATGGCCTCCTCGGCCTGGGCCAGGGTTTCCCGGCCGGTGGCATAATAGCCGCTGGAATACTTGAGCCGCGGGCCCAGGCATTTTTGGTAGAACAGCGTCGGCACCTCATAGTGCTGCTCCTTTGATTCGGCGGTGTTGACGGCGATGGGCTGAGTGCGCAGGTCGGCGGCGAAGCGCTGGAGTCGCGCGGCCGGGTCGGCGGAGGCTTCCTCGCGCAACCGCTGGCGGAGCAGGCGACGGATGCCGAAGCGGAGCAACGCGTCGGGCAGCAGGTTTTTCTCGAGCAGATAGT
>JBAXWQ010000170.1:0-7308 GCA_037128315.1 Opitutia bacterium
TGGAGCAGCTCGAGGCGCGCCAGCAGCCCGCGATCGACCGCTACAACCGCGGCGAGATCAACTACGACACCCTCGTCACCGAAATTGACTGGGCGATGAAGTGGAAGAACTACCTTGATTACCGTCCGCTCGTCGAGTTCGCCCACGCCCACCAGATTCCACTGCGCGCCCTGAACGCGCCCGCTGAGGTCATCCGCGCCATCAGCCGCGGCGGTGGCCTGGCCAAGCTGCCGGCCGACCAGCGCGCCGTGCTGCCGAAGGACATCGACCTAAATGATCCCGCGTACGAACGCATGATGAACCTGCAGCTCGCCGTGCACATGGCGATGGATCCGGCGAAGCTCCGCACGGTATTCGAGGCGCAGGTGGCGCGCGATGAGACCATGGCCGAGAACATTTCAGCCGGCCGACATGACGGCACGGACAAACCCCGCACCGCCTTCGTGATCATCGGCGGCGGCCATGTGCGCTACGGCCAGGGCACGGCGGCCCGCGTGCGCCGGCGCGAGGCCGGCATCGTCGAGCGCATCGTGCTCATGACGGAGAGCGGCCAGCTGGTCCTCACCGCGGCCGACAAGGCCGCCAGCCGCGAGATTTCCATCACGCACGCCGACCTGCGCGAGGTCGGCCGCCCGCCGGGCGATTACCTGAACGTGTTGCCGCTGGCGGTCGCCGGGCCGGTGGCCGCAAAGTTGCCCTGAGCGGACAAGGCCGGCCACAGCGCGTTCTGGGAGCAGGGATTCACGGAATACTAGATTGGGATGGAGGGCCCGCGTCCTCCGTTCGACAAGCTCAGGACCCCGAGCCAGTCGTGGGGCTGCGGGCCGAGGCTCGCAGAGACCAGCCTCCGCACGAGGCTACGGCGCGGCAAGCGTGAGCCTTCCAAAACTTCAGCTTGCGTAGATCCACGCGCCGACCTCGTGGACGCGGTGAAAGTCCGGCGACCATTCCGGGATCGGGGCCAGGTTCCAGCGCCATTGCCGGTCGGGCTGGGCCAGCCCGTAGCGCTCGCTGAGGTTCTCGCGCTTGATGACCTGGCCGTCGGGCGAAAGATTCAGCCGCGCCATGTCCGCCAGCAGCACGCGCACCCCCGGGCGGGCCGCCAGCCAGATCAGGTGGCGGCGGGCCGCGGCCTGGGCGCAGCGATCCGGCAAGCCGCTGTCCTGCTCCTTCGCCGGCAGGGAATGCCCCGGCACGAGTCCGAGCTGGGAGATGCAATTGGCCGACACCACGAGGTCCGCCTCGCCGCCCGGCGGCGGGCCGGCGTCGGCCCACTCGAAGCTCGCCAGCGCCTCGGCCGGGGTGAGCACGGCCTTGCGCGCGGCGAGGACCGCGAGGGCGCCGCTGGCGTCCCACGCCTCACACCTCACCCTCATCGCCAGCTTTTTGGCCCAGCCTCGGGCGACCGAGCCAATGACAATGTCGGCCAGCACGACGCGTTCAAATTGCTTTGCCAGTTCCGCCACCGGCACGTCGAGGCAATCGCCGGCCCCGATCACGAGCACAGATCTCCGCTGCGGGCAGCGCGCCGCCGCCGCCAAAATCGCCTCGCGGCTGGCCTGGAGGTGCGAAGCCCAGGCCCGCTGCATCCGCGCGTGGCGCCGGGCAATCGCTCGGTGTTCGTGCAGCAGCCCCAATTCCCGCGCCGCCGCCGGGCATTCCGTCCGCCAGGGGTTGAGGTAATCAAGAATCATGTTGGCCGGAACAAGACCGTCGGAATTTAGCCACGAAAAACACAAAAATTCACTAAAAGGGATAGCCGGTTAGGTCCGGTCTGCTCACACGGATATTTTTGTGCTTTCTCGTGCCTTTTCGTGGCCCAATGGATCGGAAAATCAGTCGGGTTTTCAGCAGCAGGCAACTATCACTTCTTCAGGTACTCCGCCAGCCAGTCGAAGATCGTCCGGTGCCAGAGCTCGCTGTTGGCCGGCTTGAGCACCCAGTGGCCCTCGTCGGGGAACAGCAGCAGCTTGGACGGCACGCCCTGCCGTTGCAGCGCCGTGAAGACCTGCATCCCCTCGGTCACCGGTACGCGGAAATCCAGTTCGCCATGGATGATCAGCATGGGCGTCTTGAAATTGGCGGCATAGTGATGGGGAGAGAATTTCTCCTGGTCCGTCGCCTCCCACGGCTTGCCGTGCTCCCACTCGTCAAACCACACCTCCTCGGTCGTGCCGTACATGGAACTCATATTGTAGGTGCCGTCGTGGTTCACGAGGCAGCGGAACTTGTCGGTGTGGCCCTCGAACCAGTTCATCACATAGCCGCCGTAACTCCCGCCGGCGGCCGCCATGCGGGTCGGGTCAATGTAGGGCTGCTTCTCCAGGTAGGTGAGGCAGGCGAACAGGTCGTCCATCACCTTGCCGGCCCAGTCGCGGGAGATCTCGTCGGTGAATTTTTGCCCAAAGCCGGTGCTGCCGCGCGGATTCGCCAGCGAGACCACGTAGCCCTGCGCCGCCCAGACCTGGGGATTCCAGCGCGTCGACCAGGCATCCGCCCAGGCGCCCTGGGGCCCGCCGTGCACCCAGAACACAAGCGGATACTTCTTGTTGGCCGCGAAGCCCGGCGGCTTGATCAGCCACATCTGCACGGAGGTGCCGCCGGCCCCGGCCACGGTGACCGACTCCGGCGCGGGCATCTGGACGTCCTTCAACAAGGCATCGTTCATGTGCGTCAGCACCTGGGGCGCGCCCTGGGCCAGGCGCCAGAGCATGACCTCCGGCGGCCGGTTGAGCCGCGCATGGGTGTAGACCAGCTTGCTGCCGTCGCCGGAAACACTCGGCTCGCTGTTGGTGCCCTCGGTCAGGATCCGGGCGGCCTCGCCCTGCAAGGACACGCTCCAGAGCGTGGTGCCCCCCTGGTCGGCGGAATTGAAGTACAGCTTCGAACCATCGGGCGCCCACAGATAGGCGTCCACGGAACGGTCGAGCTTTTCGGTCAGGCTGCGGCTCTGGCCCGTCGCCAGGTCGAGCAGCATGAGTTGCCAGCGGTCCGCCTCGTAGCCGGCCCGCGTCTGGGCGCGGTAGGCGAGCCGCTGGCCGTCGGGTGAAAATTGCGGGGTGCAATCGGCCGCGGGGTTGGTCGTAAGCTGCCGGCGTTCGCCGGTGGCGAGATTGACCGCATAAATATCATGATTGGTGCTCCAGGCCTGCGTGCGGACCGGCAAAGGCGGGGCGGTGAAAACCAGCGTCTGCCCGTCGGGCGAAAAACAAAACTCGTCGCCCTCGCTGAAGGTCGAGGAGGTCGGCACGCCGTCGTTGTCGCCCGGCGTGACGTTCCGCGGCTCGCCGACGGCGACCCCGTTCTTGAGGCCGAGGACAAAGAGGTGCTGGCGCTTGCCTTCGACCCACGAGTCCCAGTGGCGGTACAGCAGTTTGTCGAACAAACGGGCCTTGACCGGATTTTTCTCGATCGCCGCGGCCTTCTCCTGGTTGAGCCGGTCGGCCTCGGCAAAGGGTTTCGCCGAAAACTCCGGGTAGACGGCCGAAACAAAGGCGATCTGTTTGCCATCCGGCGACCACACGGCCTGGTTGGCCTCGGTGGCGAGGCTGGTGAGCTTGCGGGCCTCGCCGCCGGTGGCGGGCATCAGCCAGATCTGGTAGCCGCCGTCGCGGTTCGACTCAAAGGCGATCCACTGGCCGTCCGGCGACCAGCGCGGGTGACGGTCGTGCTTGGGCGAGTTGGTCAGCTTGCGCGCGTCGCCCCCGCTGGTGGAAACGATCCAGAGGTCGCTGTTGGTGCGGTTCTCCGCCTTGAGCGGATCGGTGACCACAAAAACCACCGAGGAGCCGTCGGGCGATATCTGCGGGTCGGACACGCGGTGGAGGCGGAACATGTCCTCCAGTTCGATCGGCCGGGCGCCGAGGCCGAGGGCGGTGCCACCGGCCAGCAACAGGGTGAGGAGGAGGCGGGACAAGGCAGGGGGAAGACGCATGGGATTTTGTGTGTCATTCAACCGAATTGTTCCACCGGAGGGAAGCCTCGGTTTGCGAACGGGAACCACCCAGCCCGCTTTTACTCCTTTTGTCCTATTGGCAGCGGCCGTTCGCTGTGGTAGCGTTTCAACTTCATTCTTTACCATGACCACCATGAAACGATCCCTCGTGTTCTTCGCCCTCCTCGCCAGCGTGCTCAGCCTACGGGCTGCGCCGGCCGCGGTGGAGGGTTTCAGTTACGTCAAGACCGTCGGCAGCATCGACGAATACACCCTCGACTCGAACGGCCTCCAGGTGCTCCTGCTCCCCGAGCACTCGAGTCCCACGCTGACCTTCATGGTCACCTACCGCGTCGGCTCCAAAAACGAGGTCACCGGCACCACCGGGGCCACCCACATCCTCGAGCACCTGATGTTCAAGGGCACGACGAACCGGGACCGCACCAAGGGCAACAATGTCGACCAGCTGCTGGAGCGCACCGGCGCCCAGTACAACGCCACCACCTGGCTCGACCGCACCAACTATTATGAGAACCTCGGCAGCGAGCACCTGGGCACCGCGATCGACATGGAGGCCGACCGCATGCGCAACCTGCTGCTCCGCGACGACGACCGCCGGCCGGAAATGACCGTCGTGCGCAACGAGTTCGAGCGCGGCGAAAACAATCCCTTCCAGTCCCTGATCAAGGAGATCTTCCAGGCCGCCTACGTCGCCCACCCCTACCACCACAGCACGATCGGCTGGCGCTCCGACATCGAGAAGGTCTCCATCGAGAAGCTCCGCGAGTTCTACGACACGTTCTACTGGCCCGACAACGCCACGGTCTCGATCATCGGCGACTTCCAGCCGGCCGAGGCCCTGGCCCGCGTGAAGCAAGCCTACGGCGTCTACCCGCGCGCCCCCAAGCCCATCCCGACGGTCTACACCGAGGAGCCCGACCAGACCGGCGCCCGTCACGTCAACGTCAAGCGCGCCGGCCAGCTCGGCGTGGTCGCCGTCGGCCACAAGATCCCGGCCGCCACCCATCCGGACTTCGCCGCGACCACCCTGCTCAGCGCCATCCTCACCGACGGCAAGAACAGCCGGCTCTACAAGAGCATCACGGACAAGAATCTCTCCACCGGCGTGCAGGCGTTCCTCGGCTTCAACCATGATCCGACGATTCACATCATCTTCATCCCCCTTGCTCCCGGCGCCAAGCACGAGGAAGTCGAGAAAATCGCCGTCGACGAGATCGAGCGGTTGAAGAAGGACGGGGTCACCGAGGTTGAGCTGCAGGCCGCCATCGCCAAGACGCTGGCCGACGCCGCCTTTCAGCGCGACGGCTCCTTCGCCATCGCGGGCAATCTCAACGAGTGCATCGCCGCCGGCGACTGGTCGCTCTTCTATCACCTCGAGGATGCCACCAAGAAGGTCACCGCCGCCGACATCCAGCGCGTGGCCAACAAATACCTGAACGTCGACCAGAGCACGACCGGCTGGTTCATCCCCACGGCCTCCGGCGGCGCCCCCGCCCCCAAGGCCCCGGCGGCCAAGCCTTCCCTGACCGATGGTCCTTACTATTACCGTTCCGCGGATGATGCGGAGCCCAATGCGCCTCTCGCCGCAATCGAAAATCCCCAATCCAAAATCGAAAATGGCGCCGCCGTTGGCGGCGGTGCCCGGATCGCCCCGGGCGCCATCCGCACCAAGATCGCCGGGCTCGACGTCATCGCCTACCCCACCGGCGTGAAGGAGGTCGTCACCCTCCGCGCCTCGCTGCCGGCCGGCGACGCCCTCGTCGGCGACGGCAACCCGGCGATCCCCACGCTCACCGGCATGCTGCTCGATCAGGGCACGACCAAGCAGGACAAGTTCGCCATCGCCGAGAAACTGGAGCACGTGGGGGCCACGATCGACTTCAGCGTCGGCACCGAAATGGCCGAGGTCAGCGCCAAGTGCCTCAAGAAGGATGTGCCGCTGGTGCTGGGCCTCATCGCCGAGCAGCTCCGCACCCCCGCCTTCTCCGCCGAGGAGTTCGCCAAGGCCAAGAAGCAGTTTGCCGGCGGGCTCAAGCGCCGCTTGGAAAACACCGACTTCCGCGCCAGCGACGCTTTCACCCGCGCCGTTTACCCGCTCGGCCATCCGAACCGCGACCCGGCGCCGGAGGAAATGCTCGCGGCCATCGACTCCGCCAAGCTCGAGGACGTCGTCGCCTTCCACAAAAAATATTACGGCCCGGAGCACATGACCGTCGTGGTCGTCGGCGACCTCGACATCCCGTCGATCCAGGCCGAGCTCGGCCAGGCCTTCGCCGGCTGGACCGGCGGCGCGGCCCTGGTCCGCCCCGCCAAGGCTGGCGCGACCGACGCGCCCAAGGAGCAGACCGTGTTCATGGCCGACAAGACCAGCGTCTCCGTGGTGCTCGGCCAGACCAGCGGCCTGCGCTACTCCGATCCCGATTACCAGGCGCTGCGCGTCGCCACGGCCATCCTCGGCAGCGGCTTCACCGGCCGGCTGATGGGCAATGTGCGCGACAAGGAGGGCCTCACGTACGGGATCGGCGCCAGCCTCTCGAATGACATGTTCTGCGACGGTGACTGGAAGATCACCGCCACCTTCGCCCCGACGCTGCTGGAAAAAGGCCTCGCCTCCACCAAGCGGCAGCTGTCGCTCTGGTACGATGCCGGCACGACCCCCGCGGAGGTCGAGGCCCGCAAGAGCAACCTGGTCGGGGCCTTCAAGGTCAGCCTCGCCACCACCAACGGCCTGGCCGGGGCCATGCTCGCCGCCGTGCACCGCGGCTACGACCTGAACTGGCTCGACGAGTATCCCAACAAGGTCAACGCCCTGACCACCGAGCAGGTGAACGGCGCGATCAAGAAATACCTGAAACCCGAGCAGATGTTTTTGATCAAGGCCGGCACCGTGCCCGGCGCGGTGAACAAATAGTCAGGGCGCGGACTCCGTTCCGCGCCGAGGCGGGCAACGGAGTGCCCGCCCTACCCCACGCCCGCCCAATCGGCGGGCGTTTTTTTGTGTAGCGGCGAGCGCCAGCGAGCCGACGAATCACGGCTCGCTGGCGCTCGCCGCTACGGGGCCAATCAAAGTGAACCAGGCTTGCCTCACGGCCCACTCCGCGTGTCATAACCCGATGCATTCCACGCCCCGCCTGCTCGGTGTTCTGCTGAGCGCCCTTGTCGTCTCTCTCCATGCTGCCGCGGCCAGCGCACCCGTCAGCGCGGGATCCACTGATGCTTTCCGCCTCACCCGCGAGGTCGAGCCCCTCGCGCAAAGCGTCGAGCTCACCCTCGACCCGGCCAAGGACGACTACACCGGCCGCGTGATCATCGACCTGCTGGCCCACGAACCGTTCACGAGTTTACGGCTGCAC
>JBAXWQ010000171.1:0-7203 GCA_037128315.1 Opitutia bacterium
CAACCCCCGCCCCGGCCCCCTCTTCAGCGTCCTCTCCCTCGCCCGCAACACCCAGCTGACCCTCGCCGACACCGTCGCCAAGAACTTTCCCCAATACGGCGACATCGTCCACCTCCTCCCCAAGTTCGCCGCCGCCTACGAGAAGGCCAAGCGCGAGCAGTCCGTCGTCGACTACGACGACCTGCTCGAGCTCTGGCTCAAGCTCCTGACCGACGCCCCCGAGGTGGCGAACTACTTCGCCAGCCGTTTCCGCCACGTGCTCGTCGACGAATACCAGGACACCAACACGATCCAGGCGCAGATTGTGGATAAGCTGGCCGCGCACCACTGCGTGATGGCCGTGGGCGACGACGCCCAGTGCATCTACTCGTGGCGCGGGGCCGACTTTGAGAACATCATGTCGTTCCCCGAGCGCCACCCGGGCACGGTCATCCACCGCATCGAAATCAACTACCGCTCCACGCCCGAAATCCTCGCCTTCGCCAACGGTGTGCTCAACGCCCAGCCCAAGGGCCGCCACTTTGACAAGGAACTCCGCGCCGCCCGCAAGCACTCCATGAAACCCTACGTCGTCGCCACCATGGACGACCGCGAACAGGCCGAGTTCATCCTCAAGCGCATCCACTCCCTCATCACCGACGACGGCGTGTCGGCCAACCAAATCGCCATCCTCTACCGCTCGCACTTTCTGGCCCTCGAAATCCAGCTCGCCCTCTCCCGCGCCGGCATCCCCTACCAGATCACCAGCGGCGTGAAGTTCTTCGAGCGGCAGCATGTCCGCGACCTCGTCGCCCTGCTGCGCTTCGTCTACAACCCCAGCGATGCCCAGGCCTGGCAGCGCATCGCGATTTTGCTGCCCAAGGTCGGCGAGAAGGGCGCGCAGAAGATCCATGCCGCCGCCCTCGACCATGCGCGGCTCATGCAGCGCAACTTCATCGACGCCCTCGACACCGACGACGTGAAAAGCAAGGTCGCCAAGGACGCCAAGGAGGACTGGTCCAATTTCTGCGCCTCGCTTCGCCAGGTGGCTGATGCCATGAGCAACCAGAAGCCCAGCGACACGGTGACCGTCGCCATCGAGGGCTGGTACGGCGATTACCTGAAGGGCGCCTACGCCGACTACGTGGACCGCTTCGAGGAATTGAAGGCCCTCGTCGGCTTCGCCGCGCGCTTTGAGGAGATGCAGGACCTCCTCGCGCAGATCGTGCTCCTCAACGGCGAGACCAGCGACAAGCACGTCGACGCGAACGAGGAGGCCATCCGACTCACCACCGTCCACCAGGCCAAGGGCCTCGAGTACGATGTCGTCTTCCTCATCGGCGCCGCCGACGGCCAGTTTCCCGGCCGCCGCTCGATCGAAGCCGGCGACGTCGAGGAGGAGCGCCGGCTCTTCTACGTCGCCGTCACCCGGGCCAAGAACGAGCTCTACATCAGCTATCCCAAGGTCGCCAGCCGCGCCGGCCCCGGCGGCATGATGCTCAGTCCCTCACGTTTCTTGGAGGAGTTGGACGAGGACCTCTACGAAGAGCTCAGGATCAAGCGCTCCTACGGCTGGTAAACTGTAGGAGGGGCTTTACGCCCCGATGATTTTTAGGGGCCATTGCATCCGCCATCCATCTTATGCCCGCCGCTACGCCGCGATGGCGCGGAGCTCCTTCGCGGTCATCAGTTCCTTCTCCCGGCCCAGCATCTCTCCCGCTTCCTTCAGGGCCCACATCAGCTCCTGCGCCGAAGCATGTCGCAGCACCCGTTCCTCATAGGTCAGCGCCAGATTTGAATCCAGCAGGCTGAGGTCGATGCCCGCGCGGCGGGCTTCCTCAAGGGCTTGGGCTGGATTCTCCATGGGCCGGAGTATTGGCGTTTCCCGGCGCACGGCAAAGCCTGATTTTCCGCCCGAGGCCAGCAAAGGGCCCGGCAGCTGTTGAAATTCGGCCCGCCGGCAGTAGAGCAGGAGCCAGACCCGTTCTGCAGCGCCTCCTACGGCTCAGACCGCGTAGCGGTGCAGGAACTTCCGCACGTCCTCCGGCACGGCCGCGGCGAGATTGGGCACCACCCAGTTGAACAGGCGCTTAATCTCCTCCGCCTGCGCCGGGGTGGCCGATCGGGCCGGGGTGCCGACCAGGTATTGCATCCCATGCCCCGCCGCCGCCCGTACCAGATTGTCCTTGAGCTGGAATTCGAAGGCCGTCACCGCCTCGTTGGTCGCGTGCCGCCAGACGCTCAGCCGGGCGGGGCGGTTGCTGACATAATGCTCCACCAGGTAGCCCGAATTGTCCGGCTCGGTGGTTTTGCCGTGAAGCTTGAGGGTGGAGCCCAGGGCCAGGACCTCGATCAGCTGCCCGAAGGCTTTCCCCGTCGTCTCGTCCGCAATATCCTGACGCAACCCGAAAACCAGGCCCTCGTCGTGCTCACGGATGTTGGTGATGTGGCAAGGAACCGTGAGTTCGAATTCCTCCACCGTCAGCTTGAGGTGGCACAGGTCGCGGGCCTCCATCGTGAGCGTCGGACCCATCTGGATGCGAGCCCCCCGCTCAGAACAATCGAGCAGGCGACCCTTCCATTGCCAACTCTTCCGCGGGGTGCCCGACGGAGGAGGATGGGGAACATCGAGCTGGCGACCCTTCCAATGCCAACCCTTCGGCGGGGCGCCCAACGGAGGATGCGAGCCCTTGGGACCGCTGTAGCTGAGCACGGCCTTGATCGGAAAATGCGGGTTGATGCCATAGCGCTTCAGGCTGCGCCGCTCCACGGGCGGGACGGCACCCGCCGCCGGCTTGACGTCTTTAAGAATGCGCTTGAAGAACAGCATGGCGGGAATTTTTAGCTCAACCATGCCCCGCGGTAAGGTCAATCCCTGGTTGGACCAAAAGGTCAGGAGGCGGGTGCTATTATCCCACGGCAAGTCAGGCCGATCCCCTATTTGGGCGTGCTCACTTCGCATTCTTCCGCCGGCAGGTTGGTGGATGCCACCCTCAACCTCAGCCGATCATGAAATGCGATATTTAAGATCCGCCCTCCTCAGCCAGCGCCACGGTGTACTGCTGCAACACCTCCCGCACATCCAGCGGCAGCGTCGGGGAAAGATTTGACGCTATCCATGAAAACAGCCGCTGAATCTCCACTTTCATCGCCGGAGGGACCGGGCTATCCCCTGGCGCAAGCATGCATTCCAAGTGGCGGCCGACGATGGCGCGCGCCACCTGCCGCTTGAGCCGAAACTCAAAAGCTGAGATCTCCTGGTTATGCGGGTGCCGCCAGATACTCAGCCGGGCCGGCCGGCTGCACTCATAGTGCTCCACGAAGTAGCCGGACTCGTCCGGTTTGATCGTCTTGGTGTGTAGTTTGAGGCTGGAGCCCAGCACCACGACTTCCAGCAATTGCCAATAGGCGTCAAAAGCCGCCTCACTGTCAAAGTCGAGCATCAGCCCAAAGATCGCCCCGTTGGCCGGTTCATTGAGGTTGGCTATGCGGCAAGGAACACTCAGGCCGAATTCCGGCACCTTTAGCCGGAGGTCACGCAGTTCACCCGCCGGTATCTTGTAAGGCGGTTCCAGCTGAACTCGCACACCCTGCTCGGAACAGTCGAGCAGGCGACACTTCCAGTTCGAACCCTGGACGGGGCCGCTGGCGGTCAATCGGGAAACATCGCCCCGCTCAACCGTCAGCGTGGCAGTGGCTTGGAATAGCGGGCTGACGGGGTAACGCGGTTTGCCCCGTCTCTCCGTCGGAGAACCGTTTTTGGCCGCATGTTCGGAATCTTCGTGAGAATGATTGAATAAAAACATCGTGGAAAAACAAAATGACAATCGCCTTCACCCGTCGTCAATAGCCGGGCCCGAGATCGGTATGCTGCAGCCGAGCGCGACTCCAAGTTAATAAATTATTTACAACCACGGGCACTGAAGCCTCATGGCCGAATCGTTTCCACGAAGGCCAGGCGGCCGCTTTTCACCGTGATGATGGCGGCTTCCTTGTCGGCATCGCGCGAGGGGTTGATGGTGGTCTTGCCGGTGACACCAGGAAAATCCCTGGTGGCCGCGAGCGTCCGGCGCAACGCGGCCCGCTCCGTCGTGCCGGCGCGCGTAATGGCATCGGCCACCAGCTTCACCGCATCAAAAGTCAGGGCCGCGAGCCCGTTGGGTACCGTGCCATGCCGCTGGCGGTAGGCCGCCACAAAGTGGCGCGAGCCCGCGCCGGTATTCTCCATGGCAAAGTGAGTCGAGTAATACGCCCCCTCCAGCGCGTCTCCGCCGATCTCCAGCAGCTGGGGAGCCTCGAAGCCATCGCCGCCCAAGAGCGTCGCGCTGATTCCCAGCTGCTTCGCCTGGCGCGCCACCAGCCCCGCGGCGACGTAATAACCAGGCAAGAATATGGCATCGGGCCGCGCGGCGCGAATCGCGGTCAGCTGGGCGTGGAAATCGGTTTCGGCCCCGGAGTATTTCTGCGTGGCGACCACCTCGCCCCCCAGCGCGATGAAGGTTTTCTCGAAATACTCCGCCAGCCCCACCGAGTACGGCGCGGTCGAGTCAATCAGCAGGGCCGCCCGCTTCAGCCCGAGCCGGCGACGGGCAAAGGTGGCGATCACGTCCCCCTGGAAGGAATCAATGAAGCACACCCGGAAAACGGCGTCGCCGACCTGCGTGACCTTGGCGCTGGTCGCGGCCGGGGTGATGAGGGGAATCCCGGCCGCCTGCGCGACCGGAGCCGCCTCCAGCGTGCGGGCCGACGAGCACTCGCCGATGAGCGCGACGACCTGGTCGCGCGCAATCAGTTTTTTTGCCGCCGTCGCGGATTCCCCGGCCACGGAGCGATTGTCCTCCACCATCAACTCGACCGGCCGGCCCAGCACCCCGCCCGCCGCATTGAGTTCATCCACCGCCAGCCGGGCGCCGCGCAACGAAACTTCGCCGAAGGAGGCGTCGCGGCCCGTGATGGACATGAAAAAGCCGATCCGCACCGGCTCGGCCGCGTAACCGCCCGCGAGCCCGGCGAGGATACCGCACAGGGATAACCAGAATTTTTGTTGGCGCATCATGCCCGGCAGACAGGCACATTTGCCGCCCGACGGCCAGCTTGCGCAAGGCTATGACTCATACCGATCGCCCTTTGGATTTACACCTTTGCGCGGCAGCTTAGGTAGGGCGGGCACTCCGCTGCCCGCCGTCGACCGTGGCGCGGGCCAGGCGCGGATCCGACTTCGCCAAGGCTACGACGGACAAGGCGGAGTCCGCGCCCTACCTTCGATTCGAGTAAAAGCATAGGGCGATTGGTATCAGCTGGCGCCGTCCGCGGCCATTTTCCCCTGCCCTAGCCCGAACCTTTCATGCCGGCTGGTGAGCCATGTTCGCCCTGTCGGGCCGACTTTGTCGGGGCAAACCGCGCCGAAGTCGCTCGGCCCGGAAGGCAGACGGATATTTCTAAAAAAATGCCTTCCTTGAGGAGAAAATATCCGGGCTAGCGCTGCGCCACTTCGACCTGCCGGAGGAGTTTTTTGCTGCGCTCCTGGGCGGTCAAGGTCGCCTGAGTGCCCAGATGCCGTTCTATGAGATCGCGATTGCGGACAAAGACCTCCTGGCCCGAGGCGGCGGCAAGGTTGATCCAGGCCAGGCCCTCAATCAAATCCTTGGGCACTCCCTCGCCCTGGGTATACATCACCCCGAGATTATATTGCGCGGCGGCATATCCGTGCAGGGCCGCCTGCCGGTACCATTTCAGCGCGGCGGCATTGTCCAGCCCGACGCCCTTGCCCTGGGCGTACATCAAGGCGAGGTTGTACTGGGCCAGGGTGTGGCCCTGCTCAGCTGCCATGCGCCACCATTTCACGGCTTCGACCTCATCCTGCGGCACCCCTTCCCCATTGGCGTACATCACCCCGAGGTTGTGCTGGGCGGAGACGAATCCCTGGATTGCGGCCTGGCGCCACCAGATTGCGGCCACCAGCGGATTCTTTTGCACGCCATCGCCGTTGGCGTACATCAGGCCCAGGTTATACTCGGCGGAGGCATTGCCTTGGTCGGCTGCCTTCTGAAACCATTTCACCGCCTCGGCCTGGTTCCTGGGCACTTCCCGGCCCTCCGCATAGATGATGCCAAGGGCCAGTTGCGCCGCCTCGTCCCCGTTTTCCGCCCGCCGAATCGTTTTGTTCACGTCGGCGGCCAGGGCCGATCCGGTCAACAGCAGGAGTCCCGTGAGCCAATATTTCATGGGCCGTAGCATAGGGTGTGAATATAGCCCGCCGGTTGCATGGGTCAACCCATGCAGCCCGAGGCGCCCGCACCATTAGCCCCCGACCCGGGGCGAGAAATATTTCTACTTGCGCCGCGCCCCCAGCCGGTGGACCGGAAGCATTCAGGTGGTGACAAAATCCAGCACGGTCGGCTGCACCAGCCGCTCATAGTCCTCGTAGGCCAGCTTGATCACCTCGGTGTGGGTCCCCGCGTTGAAGGCGATTTCCTTCTCCTCGGCCAGATTGGCCGTCACGTAGGTTTTCAAGCCGTAGAGATTGCCGAACGGCGGCATGGCCCCGACCTCGCAGTCAGGGAACACCTCCCGGTATTCCGCCTCTGATGCGAGCCGGACATGGCTCATGTCGAGCATCTCTCGCAGTTCGCTGAGCACCAGCAGCCGGTTGGCCGGCAGCACCACCATCGCCATCTCACCATCGATCATCATGATCACGGTCTTGGCAAAATCCCGGCCGGACACATGGGCCGAGGCCGCCACCTCCGGGGCCGTGAAGGCCGCCGAATGCTTGATGCTGACGTACTTCACCTGCGCCTTGTCCAGAAACGCCTTCAGTGTTTTCGCGGGCATAACCCCTCCTTGCTTTTGAATTTTTCTGAGCACTCACCGGGCGGGCGGCGAACGGCGCAAAGCCGTGGGTCGTGCTGCCCAATGCCAATGCAACAGTATACTCGCGCCAGCCGTGAAGTAAAACGGTACTTGCCCGCGGAGGCCGCGCACCCGGCCGGGCCGCAGGCAATTCGTGCGCAGGAATAGCCAAGCCGCGCAGAGTCCACCGGGCCAGGCGGTGTATCCTGTGGGCATGAACCTCCCCGTTCATATTGACGTTCGTCAATACTCGCCGCGGGTGCGCTGGTTTGTGGCCATTGCTTGGGCGCTGATTGTGGCCAAATGCACGTTGCTGTGGTGGGCGATGCTCCACTGGAGCGTGCCTTTCCACCCGCTGTGGATCGTGGGCCC
>JBAXWQ010000172.1:0-7200 GCA_037128315.1 Opitutia bacterium
ATGCTGTCCCCGAAATATCCTCCGATTGTAGGTCGGGCTTTATGCCCGACCCTCGACGCAACCTGTCGGGGATAAACCCCGACCTACAACACACGGTTTACGCAAAGTTATTTTCGGGACCTAGTTCACCCACGTCGCCGTGAAGGTGTATTGTCCCGAGGCAAGTTCACAGCTGACGCCGGAAGCGTCAGTGTGCACTTGGCTGACTCCCGGGCTTTGGGCCAAGGGCTGGGCGCCCTCACTGACCGTGGCGCCTGCCGGCACCGGCAGTCGCGCCGTGGCGGTCGTGTTCGGCGGTACGGTGACTTCCCAGGTAAAGCTGCCGGGGCCGCGCTGCCAGGAGCTGACGATTTCTCCGTGCGGCGAAAGGTGGGTGCCGCGCGCCGATGTCAGCGGTCCGCCCGGCTGGGGTTGCAGCCGGAAATGTTTGTAGCCGGGCGACTGCGGGTCGAGTTCGATCCCGGCCACCACACGGTAGAGCCAATCACCCACCGCGCCATAGGCGTAGTGATTGAAGGAATTCATGCCCTTGTCTTGGAATCCCTTTTCCTTGGTCCAGCCATCCCAGCGCTCCCAGATGGTGGTCGCGCCCTGGGTCACGGCATAGAGCCACGAAGGCCAGTCCTTTTGCATCAGCAAGTCATAAGCCACATCGAGGTGACCTTCCCGGGCTAGCTCGTGCAGGAGATAGGGCGTGCCGATAAATCCGGTGCTGAGCTTGTTGCCGCGTTTTCGGATGTCGCGGACCAGCTCGTCGGCCAGCTTCGGTCGCAGCGCCGGCGGGACGAGGTCGAAATGCAGGGCGAGGACATAACTGGTCTGGGTGTTGCCGGTGACGAGCCCGTCCGACGTGACAAAGCGGCGTTGGAAGGCCTGGGTCACCCGTTCGGCGACCGCCTCATACTTTGCGGCCTCCGCCGGCCGGTCCAGCACCCGGGCGATCGCCCCCAGCAGTCGTGCGTCGTGTGCATAAAATGCCGTTGCGATCAGATCCTTGGGCGTGCCGCCGTCGGTCAGTCCGCTCCCATCCAGGGCCAGCCAGTCGCCGAATCCGCCCCACTTGCCCAGCTGGGGATGCAGCCGGATACCCTCGAGTGATTGGGTCGCCAGGTAGTCGACATATCCGCGCAGGCTGGCGAAATGCTGCTCCAGGAGGGCGCGGTCACCGTAGCATTGGTAGATCGTCCACGGGCAGATGATCGCAGCGTCCGCCCAGCCGGGTCCGCCGTCGCCCGGGGCGAGATCAACCGCGGGTACCACCGCCGGCACCGAGCCGTTCGGCGCCTGCGCGTCCGCGATGTCGCGTTGCCATTTGGTGAAGAAGGCCGCGACGTCCCGGTTCCAGGCGCCGGTGCGAATGAAGGCCTGCGCGTCGCCGGTCCAGCCGAGCCGCTCATCCCGCTGGGGGCAGTCCGTCGGCACCTCGAGGTAGTTGCCGCGCTGGCCCCACTGGATGTTGTGCTGGAGTTGATTCAGCAGCGGCTCGCTGCAGGAAAAGTCGCCGCTGGGCGGCAGTTCGGTATGCAGCACGTGAGCGACGAGGGTTGCCGGAGTGGGCGCCAGTTCGCGCGGCAGGCCGCTGATCTCGGCGTAACGAAAACCGTGAAAGGTGAAACGCGGCGTCCACGACTCTCCGGCGGGATCACCCTTGCAGGTGTAGATCTCGGTGGCGCCCGCCGTCCTAAAAAAAACGACGTAAAGCTCGCCATCGGCGCCCAGCATCTCGGCATAGCGCAGCTTGATGGTGGTGCCGGCCGGGGCCGTGACGCGCAACGTCACGTTGCCCACCAGGTTCTGGCCAAAGTCGTAGATGAAGCGATGGCTGCCCCATCCGGGAAGTTTTCTCGGTGCGGCTGGCGCGACCAGCGTCTCGTGCGCTTGCACGGTGCCGGCGAGCATCGGGGAAAGCTCGATGGCCGGAGTGGGGAAGAGGCGGGCCGGCTGCCAGTCGCCGGCGGGCCGGCCCCCGGACAGCCACCCCGGCAGTTCCTGGCGTGCATCGTAACTTTCCCCCATCAGCAGATCGTTCTCGAGAATCGGACCGGAGGACACCTGCCAGCTCTCGTCGGTCGCGATGACCACGCGGCGACCGTCTGCCAGCGTCAGTTCAAGCTGGGCGAGCAGTTTGGGCCGGTCGCCGTAGACTTCGCGGCCCTTTTGGGCGACATGGCCGCAATACCACCCGTCACCCAGTATGGCGCCGAGGACATTTTCGCCCACCACCAGCTGGGCCCCGACATCGTAGACCTGGTATTGCACCCGCTTGTTGGTGTCGGTCCAACCCGGGGTGAAGCTGTCCTGTCCGATCCGGGCCCCGTTGAGGCAGGCTTCGTACAGGCCCAATGCGGTGACATAAAGCCGGGCACTGGCGGGCTTCTGGTCCAGCGTAAACGATCGTCGCAGATAAGGCGCGCGTGCTCCCGTTTGACCGGCCCCCTGCCAGGGCGCGCCAATCCAGCGCGCCGTCCAATCGCTCGGCGCCAACAGACCGATCGACCATTGCGCCGGCTCGCTCCAGGCCGATGCTTCCCCGGCCTGGTCCCAGACCCGGACTTTCCACCAGCAGGACGCGCGGGACGCCAGGGGCCGGCCCTGATACACCACGGGGCCGGTATCGTCCGAAGCCACCCGGCCGGAGTCCCAAAGGTCGCCTTGGTCGCGGGCCAGAGCTTCGGGTGATGCGGCCACCAAAATCTGCCGGGCCGATTGGGCCAGCCCGCGCGCCGCAGGATTGACGGCCGTCAGTTGCCACGAGAGCCGGGGCTTGGTCTCGCCGAGCCCAAGCGGGTTCAGGCGATATTCGCAGCGCAGGTGGGCGGGATGGATCCCCGCCGTCGCACCGGCGGTGCTCAAGAGCAGGAGGTACGGGAGCATGAATCGCATGGGGTGAGGGCCGTTGACGGGCCGGTTAACGAATGCCGACAAAAACCCACGCTCGGGGATTTTCAGCCCAAGCGCAAGTTTACCCGTGCGGCGCCAGCCGGGCCGCGAGCATGGCTCAAGTCCTAAGCGCCACCCAGAACCGGCAGTTGTCGGAAAAATTCCTGACCTTGGGCGTCTCGCTGGCGAGCTCGTTGCGGGTGCGGTCATGGACGTGGCGCCAGCCGGTCGCCGCCAGGTCCTCGTAGATCTCCTTGCGGTCAGGGAGGTGCATGAAGGTGTTGCCGGTCTCGTCCGTGAAGTAGCGGTCGCCGAATTCGAGCAGGCGCGGGTTCTGCTCGCCGCGGGCCCAGCGCTCGGCCTCCTTGGCCCATTCCTTGAGATCGGCCGGGTCCTCCCGGTCGTGGGTGGTGAAGATGAAGTGCGCGCCCGGCCGGCAGACGCGGTGCAGCTCGCGCATCGCCGTGCGCCGATTCTCCCGTCCCGGAATCTGCATCAGGCCGTTGAACATGAAAAGGGCCCCGTCGAACAGGTAACCAATTGGGTTACTTGTGGCCGGTGGCGGGGCGAAGGGGGGAGGCAGGGGCGTGGTGTAACCCAATAGGTTACTTGTGCTCAGGCAGGTGGCGTCGGCCTGGAGGAAGGTGATGCCGGTGATGCCCTGCTCGTGGGCGAGGTTGACGGCCTGATCCACCAGCTCGGAGGCGAAGTCGAAGGCGGTGATGTTCCGGTAGCCCTGGTGCCAAAGTCCGACCGCGACGCGCCCGGCACCACAGCCGGCCTCGATGAGGCGCGCGTTTTTATCGGGGAGGTAGCGCTCGATCAGGGACAGCTCGGATTTCCACAGGCCGATGAAATGCGCGGCCCGCGTGTAGTGCAGCACCGTGTTGATGGCATTGAAGTCGTCGCGCACGGTGGCGCCGGTGACTTTGGGTGGGGGCGGGTTGTCCAAGGTTGGTCGGGGTAGGGCGGCGAGTCCCTTCGCCGCCGCGAAGGCGGCGCGGCGCGGAACGGAGTCCACGCCCTACCTTTTTTTCCAGGCCGCGATGAACATGCCGTTGGCGTTGAGCTCGTGGGGCCAGAGGAAACCAGTTGAAAGTTGAAGGTTGAAAGTTGAAAGAGGGGCGGGCTCCAGCTCGGGATGGGCGGCGGTGAAGGCGGCGGTGACCCCGGTGGTCTCGGCGCGGGTGAGGGTGCAGACGGCGTAGATCAATTTTCCGCCGGGTTTGAGCGAGCCGGCAACATGATCGAGCAGCTGGCGCTGCACGGCGGCCAGTTCATGGACGTCCTTAGGCAGGGTGGTCCAGCGGGCATGGGGGTTGCGCTGCCAGGTACCGACGCCGCTGCAGGGGGCATCCACCAGAATGCCATCGAACTTGGTCTTGGTCGGCGGCTTGGCGGCACCTTCCCAGGGGACCGTGCGAAAATTGAAAACCTTCGCCCGGGCGGCGCGCTCCTTGAGCTTGGCGAGCCGGCGCAGCGAGCGGTCGCTGGCCCAGAGCAGGCCCTTGTTTTGCATCAAATCGGAGAGGTGCATCGTCTTGCCGCCCTCGCCGGCACAGGCGTCCCACCAGGTCTGGCCCGGCTGGGGTGCGGCGGTCAGGCTGACGAGCTGTGAGGCCAGGTCCTGGATTTCAAATTCGCCGGCCTGGAATTCGGGGGTGCGGTAGAGGTCGGTGATACCGGTGTAGCGCAGCGCGTCCGGTGAATGCGCCGCCGGGAAGAAATGACTGAGCTTCTTGGTCAAGGCGACGCCGGTGCCCGCCTTGGCCCGGATCCACAGGGCCGGTTCGCGCTGCCATTGGACCAGCATGGCGGGTGGGATCACATCCATTTCCGCTTTCAGCCAGTCGGGCACGGCGCGGGCGGCGAGGGTCTCGGGCTTGAAGCTGGCGGGGGTTTTATCAAACCGCGCCTGCAACTCGAGCGCGGCAGCCAGCTGGGATTGCGGCGAATCCTTTTCATTCAGCCAGCGCCACCAGCGGTAATAGGCAAAGACGGCCCGGCTGATGCCGCGGCGCTCGGCCGGTGCCGTGTAGTGCCGGTGCTGCGTGAGCGACTCGCGCAGCGCCTGGTCCGCGGGCGTGCCGGCGGCGACCAGCTGGAGGACGTGGGCGGCATTGTTGATGATGGAGGAGTCGGACATGGGGGACCACGGAATACACAGAATACACCGAAGTAAAAATATTTGGGCCTAATTCTGAGTTTTCGGTGTGTTCTGTGGTTAACTCCTCTTCGACCAGCGGCGGGTTTCCTTGATTTCGGGGCGGCGGGCCTCGACCTGGGTGCCGGCGACGGCGGGGTGGGAGCGCAATTCATGGAAAGCCGCGGCTGAGACCCGCCAGTTCAGGCTGCCCGGGGCCTCCGCGATCGGGGTCGCGCGGTCCTCGAACACAAAACCCAGCTTGATCCGGGTGTCCCCGCCGGCGGCGGTGATGGTGGTGCGGAGCTGTTGCAGAAAATCCGGCAGCGCGGGATGCTCCGGGTGGAGCAGCCAGGTGATTTCCCGGATGGCGCCAGGCAGGTGGGCGTCGAGGGGATAGCACTCCTTGATGTTGAGCCGGGCGCCGTCATCGCCGCGCATGACGTTCCCGAGGAGCACGACCGGCTGGTTCTCCGCGAGGTTCTTGCCGTAGTTCTCGTAGGCCTCGGCGTACATGTTCACGGCGAGCGTCGCGCGTTTGGTGGCGAGGTTGAAGAACGCCCAGGGGCGGTTGTCCTTGCGCGAAAGTTTCTTGGTGATGCCGGAGGCGATGCCGCACAGGCGGAACTCCACGCGGTCGCCCTCGGCCAGCACCTGTTCCTCGGTGTGGGTGGTCAGCGCGTCGGCCAGGCCGAGGTAGGCGTTCATCGGGTGGCCGGAGATGTAGAACCCGAGCAGCTCCCGTTCGAACTGGAGCTTTTCGGCGGAGGTGAAGTCGGGGTGGCGGCTGGCGCCGGGGCGGGAGGCGGGCGCACCGCCCGCCGCCGGGGCCTCGTTCAGTTCGTCGAGGAAGGAGTGCTGCCCGGCGGCGACATCGCGGGCGCGGGCGGCGGAGGCGGCGAGGGCCTCGTCGATCTGGCTGAAGAGGGCGCCGCGGGCTTCGCCGGCAAAGTCGAAGGCGCCGGTCTTGATGAGGTGCTCCAGCACGCGCTTGTTGAGGGCTCGGGCGTCGACCCGGGCGATGAAGTCGTGGAAATCCTTGAACGCTCCCCGGGCTTCACGCTCGGCGATGATCTTCTGGGCCGCCTGTTCGCCCACGCCCTTGATGCCGGCGAGGCCGAAGCGAATGGCGGCGGGGCTGCCCTTCGCAGTTGAGAGTTGAGGGTTGAGAGTTGAGAGGGCTGCGGTCTTGGCCTTGGTCTGACTCTCAACTCTCAACTCTGAACTCTCAACTTTCCTCGCCACCGGCGTGAACATGTCCCGGGACTCGTTCACGTCCGGGCCGAGCACCTGCACACCCATCGCCTCGCACTCGGCGACGAAGTGGGCGACCTTGTCGGAGTTGCCGAGCTCGGAGCTGAGCATGGCGGCCATGAACTCAACCGGGTAATTGGCCTTCAGATAACCGGTCTGGTAGCTCAGCACGGCGTAGGCGGCGGAGTGGGACTTGTTGAAGCCGTAGCCGGCGAATTTGTTGAGGATGTCGAAGATGGAATTCGCGGTCTTCTCATCAATCTGGTTCACCCGCTGCGCGCCCTCGACGAACTTGGCGCGTTCCTTCGCCATGGCCTCGGCGTCCTTCTTGCCCATGGCACGGCGCAGCATGTCGGCGCCGCCAAGGGTGTAGCCGGCGATGATCTTCGCCGCCTCCATGACCTGTTCCTGGTAGACCATCACGCCGTAGGTCTCGCGGCACACCTCCTCCAGCAGCTTGTGCGGGTAGGTCACCGTGCTGGGCTCCTTCTTGCCGCGGACATAATCGGGGATCCACTCCATCGGGCCCGGGCGGTAGAGGGCGATCAGGGCGACGATCTCATCGATGGAGGAAAGGCCAATCTGCCGGCAGAGATTCTGCATGCCGCCGGACTCCAGCTGGAACACGCCCGTGGTGCGGCCGGAGTTCAGCAGGACATAGGTCTTCGGGTCCTCGAAGCCGACGGCTTCCAGGTCGAATTTCGGGTCGGAGGTGCGCCGCACGTTGTCCACCGCATCGGCGATCACGGTCAGGGTCTTGAGCCCCAGGAAATCCATCTTGAGCAGGCCGAGCTTGCCGACCGCGTTCATGTCGTACTGCACCGTGACGTCGCCCTCCTGCAGGGTGAGCGGAACAAATTCCTCCAGCGGCCGGTCGGTGATGATGATGCCGGCGGCGTGTTTGCCGGTGTTGCGCACCATGC
>JBAXWQ010000173.1:0-7200 GCA_037128315.1 Opitutia bacterium
CCCAAGCCGGCAAGAACGCACTGGAGGCACCCGCTTACCCTCAGGGTCAGGGAAATCCACGGTCGGGGGGATTTCCGATGGTGCAGTGGATGGAGAGCCCGAATCAGCCGCACTGGACGGCGCCAACCGCAGCATCGAGCCTTCAGCCCCAACCCAGGCCAAAGGGCGTACCGCAACATCCCCCGCCCAGCTCCGGACCACTGCGGTGAAAAAGCCGGAGAGAAAGTCCGCAGCGGATGCAGCCACCGCCGGGGGCGAGAAGGCCAGCGGAGAATTGCCCCCACCCAGCGAGGCAGGTACCGCGCGCTACGATGCTCCGGCCAAGCTCCAGGACGAGAGCAACCCGGCCAGCAGACTAGTGCGGCTCGGGTCGGTCTGGCTGTCAGCGTGGGAACCACGGCTGATGCAGGACGTGATCCTGCCCACCAGTCCGATGCTGGCGGAAAAAGATGATCGCACGGCAGATTTGCGGGAAAAAACCATGCAGGAGCAAAGAAGCCGAATGCCCGCGACCTTTGGGCAGCCCGAGATCAGGAGCGGTTTCGTCCTGGAATTCCCCGCAGCAGGAACCAGACCCGACCAGGCACCGCGCTGGAGCGATGCCCGCGGAGCAGTACCCGCCGGCGCCACCGCCCAGGCCCACCGGGCTGAGATAGCGTGGTTCGGCACGACGCCACCCACCAGGATCAATTATGCCCTCCGTTGGCCAGACGGTCGGCAAATCGCCCAACTAAGCACTGATGAAAACGGCCGGCCCGTGTTGGCGACCGCGCCGGAAATTCGCAGTTGGCGCTGGATTGGCATCGCCGGTCTGGAAGGGAACCAACACGGCTCCGCGCAACGGCAACAATCGCTTGAGTGGAGGCGGCAACCGGGTGGGTCAATCCCCTTGTCCTGGCGACAGGATCATCACTGGTTGGATGGGTCGGGCCATAGAGTTGAGCTGCCGCTCAGCTCGGCCCCGGCGGGCGGGAATATATTCATCCTCGCCCTCGTGGACACTGCGACGGGTTGGGCGATCGCCGGCGAGGTCAACGTACCGTGAGGATCGGTCGGCCCCGAACCGGCACCGGGCCAATACCCCTGGCGATCAGGATGACACATGCGCGGACTCCGACTCGGCCGGCATTACCCGGTGCCACCATTTTGCATGCACGCCTTAGACGGGGCCGCCCGCGCCTCATGCGACCGATGATTTTGCAGGTGCCCCTGCATCTCCAGCCGAATTTCCTGGCACAGGGCATGCACCTGAAGTTCAAACTTCCTCAAATCGAAGCTAGGAAAGACGCTCTCCTGTAGTACCCGCCAAGCAGACGTTTCCTCCAGCCGGGGAGCATCCACTAATGGGGCATCTCCACTAAACCCCACATGGTTCTGCCGGCAAAGGTTTCGGGCCAGGGCAATGGTGGCCACGAGCGGTCGATCACACGTGGCGTCCTCTGCACAATGCACCCACCGCATGACACTAACATAGGGCGCCGGCAGCATATGTTTCTCCCCGAAATAGGCGGCCATGTCGTGCGTCGTGCAGCCGAGGAATAACTGCTCGGCCTGCGCCAGGGAAACATTATGCTCACGAGCATAGGCGAGCACCGACTGAAAGGCAAAAGGGTGCAACTTGCCGAGCAAGAGTTTACCGATATCGTGCAGCAAACCCGCCATCCGCGCCTGAAGTTCCAGGCTATGAAGTTCCAGATAGTTGCAGGTAAAGCGGGCTACCCGGGCAACGCCCATCTGGAATACCCAATACTGGGGCCAGCTAAAGTGAGGCGGAAGATGCATATGCCTTTCCTCCACGATAACAAGCGAGCGGGCGAGGGTTGCCATCCCCAATTCCCCGATGCGCCCGACGGCGAGCCGGGGGTCCTCCAAAGGGGTTTGGTCAAACGCGTTCTTCCGCCGCAATATGCTGGCTGAAATCAGCATCTGGGCGGTTAAACCTGGATCACGGGCCACCACATCCATTAATGGATTCATGGATGAAGGGTGGCCGTTTGCAGCCATCTCAAAAGCCGCAGCGGCGGAATCAATCACCGGACAGCCCGACAGATTATCAAGCTCGACCTGCAATTGGGCAAAACTTGTGACCGGGCAGCGCCCTTCCAACGGGGCCTTGAACCAAAAAGCCCGGGCCTGATCCTCCTCGGCCGTAGAGTGTTCTTCCCGGGTTTGGAATGGCTCGGGCAACAAGGAGGGGTTGAGGTGCTGGGTAATGATTGCACAAGCCACCCCACTCGTTGCAAGTTTGCCCTGGAGGCTGGCCCAATTCCCCTTTTCGGTGAGGCGGCTCAGGTCCGCGAGAAAATCCACCACCCCCCACGCTCCCGCCGTCTCCGCCTGCGCCGAGAGTGCGTCCAGGCGGTCCTTTACCGGGCCGAAGGCGTGGGCTTGAGCGGCCTTGATGAGGAACGTCCGGTCTGCTTCGAGCTTTACCCGGAGATCCTCCAGCATCCGATGCAGTGCCTCCGCCTTGAACCCCATTTGCTGACAGAAAGACTTTTCCTCCTCGAAATGTCGATTGCGCCAGGGGTTAGTCGCCGTTTTTGCAATCTCAGCGTAGATGTCATCATCATGGTATGGTTTCACCAAAATGTTCTGCACCCGCAGGGCCAGGGCTTGCTTGATCGCATCCCGTCGGTCGCTGAACTCAGTGTAGAGCACGATCGGCAGCAGTTTGAAGAACGCATCATTTTTGAGCTGCTGAATTAGCGCGATCCCGCTGCCACCCGAAAGTTCCAACTCTGTGATGACCAAGTCCACGCGCACATGCTCATTGAGAAACAGCCATGCCTCCTGTGCTGTGGACACGACCGCCAAGCGATGACCGCCCCGGGCGAGAATGCCGCTCATGGCCCGTTTGGCCACCTCGCTGGGATCTACTAGGAGGATGCAGGCCATGGGTAAAAAGTACGCAAACGGAGGGTGTCCTACGATCATCGGTACGTATGGGCACAACTTGAGTACGGACGATTGACCCGTTGACATAGGCAAATTGGCGCACGGGACTCACGCCCTAGGGCCCGACGTCGTCAGCCCCAGCCATTGCTTGAAGACCCCGGCAACTGTGACCGAAAGATCCCCGCGGGGGGGCTGCGGTATGGCCCATCCTGCATAACTCTCGCCTAAACTTTCCGCGGAAAGTCCGATTGAGGTGAGTGCATGTATATTCAAGCCACGAACGTCGATCTCCCGATGCAGTCAGCCCGGCCCAACGAACCGGAACGACTCGGCGACATCCTCTGGGGCCAACCCGTGTTTCGGCCTCCGCTAATCAAATATACGCGATTAACCTTCGATCCGTATACCTTCCTCCGCTCCCCGATGTTTCGCCATCATGCGTTGATGGTGAAACCGGTTAAGAACTGATTTATTTTCTGCGGTGCTCACGGTTCGAGGCAGGAAATCGCCGCCGCTGCAGATCGGCCGTCGCCCGGCCGTGGCCCCGAACCGTCGTGCCGGCCTGCGAGGTCGTGGAGCGACCACCCGATCCGGTTAACGCGAGTTAGGATAAAATAATGCCGGGGGTCACTGCAGCAATTTCAATACCGCCTGGGGCGTCTGATTCGCCTGCGCCAACATGGCGGTGCTTGCTTGCACCAGAATATTATATTTGGCCAATTGGGTCGACTCCTGCGCGACATCCACGTCGCGGATCCGCGAGATGGCCGAGATCATATTTTCTGACTCAACCTGCAGCGTGCTGGCGGCGAGTTGCAGACGTGATTCAGTGGCACCGACCGTGGCGCGCAGCAACGCGATCTGCTGGGTCGCATTGTTAATGGTGGTGAGCGTGGACGCATCCGTAGCCTGGGTGAGGAAGTGTCCGCTGGCGTCCTGGTTAATCAAACTGAGCATCGCTCCCCCACGCAGGTCGAAAGTGGGAATGGCCATGTTCTGCTCGACAGAGTGCCCGATGGATACGGTCGGGGCAATGGCGGAACCAAACAGCTCGGTCCCGTTGAATGAACCCGCGGGGGCGGAAACGCCGGTGGAGCCACCGATTTCCGCCGTGCTGCCGCCAATGGTGGCGCGGAGTTGTTCCTGGAGCGCGCTGAACTCCAATTGGTAAAGGGCGATATCAGCCGGGGCCTTGGTCACATCGTGACCGAACGAGCTGAGTTCACCCATGCGAGAGAGGATCTTGGCCATGCCGCCCATGAAACTGTCGACCGTCTGCAAATAGGACATCGCATTCTGGACGTTGGTGCTGGCGGCCTGCACCCGAAGATTCTGGGCGTTGAGCTTCTCGGAAACGGCCAGCCCCGCGGAATCATCGGAGGGATTGACGATTTTGGAGCCAGAGGAGAGACGATTAAGGGAACGACCGAGCATTTCTTGAACTTGGTCAAGACTGCGGGCGGCGGTGTTGGCCTGGATATTGATGTTGATGTAGCTCATGAAAGGAGGTGCATGCGGAAGGGAAAGGCGAAGGTGGGCTTAGGGAAGCAGCGTGGGAGGCAGGACCTCCACCAAGGGCGGAGGGGGCGCAGTGGGTTCCTGGATGCGGGCCAGTTTGGGAAGCTTTGACACGGGAAGCAAAGCGGCGGGCAGGGCCGCGGCGTGATTAGACGCGCCGATGGCGGTTAGCACTTCCTTGCGGAATATGGGAATCTCGCGCGGCGCCTGGATGCCGATTTTCACGACGTCCCCATCGATACGAGTGATGCGGATCTCGATATTACCACCGATGACGATGGCTTCGTTGATTTTGCGGGAAAGTACGAGCATGATGACCTCCTTGTCTTGATGGTTAATAGGTGACTGAACCCTCAGGCGCTTGCAATTTTTCGACGAGCGAATGATGGGCACTGTAACGCGAGTAATTGGAGATAACAACCTGCCGTCCGGTGCGAGTGCGACGATTAACGATAATCGGACCGACAAGATTGACCGTGGCCTCCAGCGGTATGTGGCGCTGCAAGGTCACGATATTCAGTATCATTATCTCGGAAGAATCGGTCAGATCCAACGCCATGGCGTGTTCGTCGAAGAGTTCGGGCTCATAGTGGGGCACAATCCCGCCGGGTTCGATCACGACAAAGTGGACTGCGTCACGGGACCCCGTCAGTTTCAGCCAGAGAAAGGGGAGACTGTCCGGCTCATAGAGCATTTCGGCCTGCTTGTAGTTTTCGAAGCCGATAAGGCCTTCCGGCAGCATAAACAAGTTGGAGGCAGGCGCTTCAAGATCGGTCGGATAGATTTCGGGCAAGACTTTCATGGGCATGAGGGGGAAGAAGGGCTATTTAAGATAGTCGAGCAGGGAGAGGCGCATGATGTTCGCCGAGGACTGGAGCGCCGCCTGATAGGAGATCTGCGCTTGGTTGAGTTTCACGATTGTCGTGGGCAGGTCGGCGCTGGTTTCGGAGGCGAGCAATTGGTCGAGACTCGAGGTGCGGTCGGCCTGTTGCAATTGACTGGCCTGGATGCGGGTCTGGACGCCGCCATTGTCCGCGATGGCCGAGACCAGCAGGTCCTCACTGGCGGCAAGCCCCGGTTGTGCGGCCGCCACGGCGGCCGTGCTGCCGGTGGTGAGAGCATTGCGCAGACTGATCAGGTTGGTGATGAAATCGGCCAACCCGGAGTTGGTCGTTCCGCTCGTGGAGGGTGTGAGATTGGTCGCTTCGGAAAGGGCAATGGCGGATTCGGCGGTGTTGCCCGCATAACTGACCGACGTCAGCTGTCCGCTAGCGTTACGGATACCGGTGACCGCCGGCGCATCCACGGCCGTACCCGCATAAATATAATTGCCGCTGAAGCGGGTATTGGCCGCCTGCATGGCCTGCTCAATGAGCTGATTCATTTCCGCCGCATAGGCTTTCATCGCATCCGCGCCCAACACGCCGGTGCCGAGCGTGGCGAGCTCCCCGGCCCGGTCCGAAATGCTCTTGATCCCGCGCAGGCCGGAAAACGAAGCCTGCGCAATCGCCAAGGCCGTCGACGCGTTTTTCCCGAACTGGCTGATCCGGCGGTGCTCACTTTCAAGATTGAGCACGCGGCCGGCCGCCGCCGGATCATCCTCCGGTTGGCTAATGCGCTGGCCGCTGGCAACCTGGCCCTGCAGTCTCGCCTGTTGAGCGCCCAGTTGCTGGATCTGACGAACAATGTTTTCGGCGATGGTATTACTAGCGACGCGCATGGGAGGAAAGATTAGGCCCCGAGGCGGTTGACGACGGTTTCAAGCAAGGAGTCGATGGTGGTAAACACGCGGGAGGCGGCTTGGAAGGCGCGCTGATATTTGATCAGGTCGGCCGTCTCCTCGTCGAGGGAGACCCCGCTGACCGCATCGCGCTGGGACCGGATGAGTTGCTCAATGTTGGTTTGGTCGGCGACCCGGGCGGAGGCGCCGGCCACGGCCTGCCCCAGATTACTGACGGCCGTGGCGTAGAAACCGCCGAAAGTACCATTGAAGGCATCGCCCCCGGTGAGGCTGAATTTCCGGGTCGCCAGCTGGGCGATAGCCAGGGCCACGGTGTTCGCCCCCGCCGGACCACCATCGCTGGCCTTGAGCGTCAGGGCGTTCACGCCACTGGCGAGCGCGATGGTGCCCGCCGTGAGGCCGCCCGGCGCAAAGAAATCCCCGGTCGCCCCGGTTGGATTATAGGCGGCGTTAACCGCCACCACAAGTTGAGCGGACAATTGATCCAGATTGTCCCGGATCAATTGCACCGCGCCGTCCCGGGCGAGCAGCGCCCCCTGAATCGAACCGGAACTTAGGGCGAGGACGGTTGACGGCGAGCCCGCGGTGATTTGCGTGCCAGTGAAATTGATCGGTCCCGTTACCGTGGCTCCGGCAACCAGCAGGACATCAGCCCCAGCCCCATCCCGGGCATAAAGCTGAACCTGACCGGTGACCGACGTCCGCAATTCGACGGGCATTTTTGCGGCCAGTTGCTCCAAGTTGGCCTGACGCTGGTCGCGCAGGTCGACGGCAGCGCCAGGATTGTTGATCTCCAGGCGAGCGATCTGGCTGTTGAGGCCCGCGATCGACTGGAGGAGGCGGTTGGCCGTGCTGACGTCGGTCGTAATCTGCGAGTCCAAGTCAGTGCTCACTTGCGAAAGACGCTGATCAGCCAACCGGAGCCGGTCCGTTAGAATGGCGGTGTTCTGGAGCAGTGTCTGGCGCTGGCCGGCATCGGTTGGGCTGGCCGCAAGACTTTGAAAAGCGTTAAAGAAATCATCGAGGGCCGCACCGACGCCATT
>JBAXWQ010000174.1:0-7181 GCA_037128315.1 Opitutia bacterium
CAAGGGTAAATGAATAGTGGGAAAGGCTGCGATGGCAGATGTAGACACTAAAGCCGAAGAGCAATGCCCCTCCTGAGGCAAACACCACCCGGTGGCCAAGGGCCCGACTGCAAAGGTAGAATACAGCGACCGCACTGAGGTGGGCGAAGAGCAGGGCCAGATGACTGGCTTCCGCCAGACCGATGACGGCGGCAATTTTGCCAAATAGGATGAACACGGGGGCGTCTGGCATGGGATAGGCAGACCAGTCCGCCCCCCAAGGCGCACCCAGTCGGGGCAGGGTTTTATCAATGAGGAAGCCCCAGCCCTGCTCGCCAGAAAGCTTCAGGCGGGCCAAAACTTCCAACGCATCAATCGCATAGGAGACCGGGGTCGACCAAGCATTCAGCCGCCACAAGCCGGTGGCATATAACCAAACCGCAAGTCCGACGGTCAGTAGCAGCGGCAGACGGACAAATTTCTGGCTTACGTCGGGTACTCGCATGGGAAAGTACCGGCAACTATGACGATGGGTGGAGCGGTTGCCCATTCATTTCTGCCGTCGAGTGCCGGTTGCCGGTGTCCGGGAGAATATTTGTCGCGTCGTACAGCAGCGGGTGGCTATTCTTCATCCCATGCAGCCTGCAGAATACCGTAAAATGGCCGGGGTCGAGGACGCCATGTGGTATTACCGCGCTCTCCACCGGCACGTGATCCGCAGCTTACGCCATGAGCTTGCCGCTACGAAAGCCCATGTCCTCGATGCCGGATGCGGGACCGGCGGATTGCTCCGGCGGTTGCATGAGGCCCAACCAGACTGGCAGCTGACCGGTTTGGACTTTTCTCCCTTGGCCTGTGAACTGGCACGGGAGCGTAGCTGTGGCGAAGTGGTGCAGGCGTCGATCGCCGCGCTGCCCTTTGCCGATGCAAGGTTCGATGCGGTGGTGTCGTGTGATGTGGTCTGCCAAGTGACTGATCCGGCGCGGGCAGTGGGCGAATTTCACCGTTGCCTCAAACCCGGTGGCGTGGTCGTGCTGATGATGCCGGCTTATCCCTGGATGTACTCCTACCATGACAAGGAAGTTGGCAACCTTCGCCGCTACACCCGCAACCAGGTCCGTTCGCTGATGGAGGCAGCCGGCTTTCGAATCGTGCGCTGCACATATTGGAACACACTGCCGTTTCCGCTAGCGGTGGTGCGCCGGAAGATTTTTCCTCCGGCGGTGTCGGCGAGCGATGTCGGGCTCTTTCCCGCCCCGATCGAAGCTATCTTTAATGGCTTGATGGCCCTGGAGCACGCCTGGCTGAATCTGGGAGGGATGCTGCCCTTTGGCAATTCGGTGCTGACTGTCGCCCGCAAATCATAACACAATGGATTTATACCACCCATGACCCCGGCTCTTAGCTTTGTCATTCCTCTTTACTACAGCGCGGAGTCAATCTCCGCCTTGGCCAAGGAAATAGAGGCTCTGGAGATTGAGGGCGGGCATGAATTGGTCCTGGTTAACGATGGCAGCCGCGATGCCACTGCCGGCATTTGCCGCGAACTTTTGCGCGATGCCCGCATCCCGATCACTTTTGTCAATCACGCCCGCAACTACGGCGAGCATAACGCCGTCCTTACGGGTTACCGACACGCCCGGGGGCTTTATATCGTCAATCTTGATGACGACGCTCAGAACCCGCCGACAGAAGCCGTGCGGCTGTGGCAGCATGCCAAGCGCGAAGGGCTCGATGTGGTTTATGGTCATTATGCCCGGAAGGAACATTCGGTCTGGCGAAATTTTGGCAGCTGGCTGACCAACAGGATTACTGATTGGGTGCTGGACAAGCCCAAGGGGTTCTATCTTTCGAGTTTTCGTTGTGTGAGCGCGTTTGTGGCGCGGGAGGCGGCCAACCACGATGGGCCGTTTCCATATATCGATGGCTTGATCCTGCAGGTAACACAAAACATTGGTGCCTTGGAGGTCCATCATGCCGGGCGTTCCGCCGGTGAAAGCGGGTATACGGTACGTCGGCTTTTACGGCTATGGGCCAGCACCTTTGTAAATTTCTCGGTGATGCCGCTCCGACTGGCTACATTACTCGGACTCGTCATGGCCGCCGCGGGCTTGAGCGGGCTGGGGGTGGTGTTCTACCTCTGGTTTACCAACCGTGGTCCGGATTATGGCTGGGGCTCGTTAATGGGGGCACTGCTGGTCTTCTCCGGCACGCAGTTGGTCATGCTTGGCCTAATCGGCGAATACCTTGGCCGGATGTTTTTGACGGTGAATCGCCGGCCGCAATCTGTAGTCCGGGAAGTGGCCAGAGGCGGCCCGGTTGGGTGAGTTAGTACCGGAAGAGACCTGCGGTTGCTATTAATACGGGCGGTTCCGTGCCTACCACAAGCGGAAGGAGTCCAGTCGCTGCAAATAGCGCCGGCCAATTGCCTCGGGAGAAAATTGGCGCCTGATGTCAGCTGCGGCTTGGAAGCCGAGACGCGAACGCAGGGTGGAATCTTCCACTAGTTTTTTCATCCAATAGGCTGCATGTGCGACATCGGCCTCTGCCCAGATCTGACCACGCAAATATGGGCCATGGTTCCGGTCAAGGGTCACCAGTTGGTATTGCACTGGGCAACCATTGGAGGAATTCACGAATTCAGTCGTGGCAGACCAGTCAGTGCTGATGACCGGCTTGCCCAGAAACATGGCCTCGGCTACACCAAGGCCAAAACCCTCGGCCCGGTGCAGCGATACAAAGCAGTCACAGGCTTGCTGCAATTCCAGGAGTGTCGTTCGTGGCAGCGTGTCGCTGATCAAATGGGCATCGGGTAGGTCGGCGAGTTCTGCCTGCAACAGGGCAAATTCAGCAGGATTGAGCGAGGTATTGTGGGTCTTGATGACAAGACCTGCTGGTCCGCCGACGGGAAACGCGTGGCGAAATGCCTTGATCACCGCCTGCGGATTTTTCCTCCCCTGGGTGGAATTGAGATCGAAGATGAAGAGAAATAGAAACTTGCGCACCGGCAGGCCGAATTGAGTTCGGAACTCGCCACGGGGTATGGGAAAGTCAATCGCGAGGGGCATGGTCAGCACGGGCTTGGGCACCTTTGCGGCGATCGCAGATCGGGTGAATTCGGAAAGACACCATATTTCGTCGAAGCCACGATGATACCGTACGCGGTTATCGGGAAATTCCAGTAGCTCCCATGCCCAATAGGCAATGTTGTAGCGCCCTGTCCGAAATAATTGCCCGTGATGATGGTCGAGTTCCTGTGACTGCGGTGCATCCAGGTGGAACACATTTACGGGGTGAGGATTGTGTTCCTGCAGCCGGGAGGTGAAAGAGTCGTCGTTTCGCGGATTGAGGCTGTGGAGTTTCAGTTCAACTAGGGCGGTAGGCAGCTTCACGGCATCGGCGGCGCGGACCATGCACCGGGCCATTTCACCTACTCCTAAGGCGGCGCGGAAAAACCCCACGATATTGAGGCCTGGCTTCCAGTTCTTCTCGACGAGGTGGCGTGCTGGTGTAATCCGGCCATCGCGGAAATCGAATATTTCCTCGCCGTCGATGCGGATGGCCTCGAAGCGCAACTGCCGATGGAACATCTGCCGACGGTGCTCCTGAAGGCGGGCAGAGGAGGCACCGGGAAATGGGACACGTTCAATTTTGCGACCTATCCAGGCTAAGAAGTTTCGCCACCTGACTCCCCTGAGTTCGAGAGTAATGATGGACTTGGGTGGCAGCCCACCAGGAGGAAGCGGAAAATGCCAAATAAACGGGCCTGGACGAACTGGCCAAACGGTGTCGAGTTCGCTACCGTTTACGAGAACACGCAAACCAGGAAAATGTCGTACACTCTGAAATTCTTTTGAGTGGTCGATGAGGGTGCCAATGAGTTCGAGTCGGCGGCCCGGTAGCGCTACTAGTACATCAATCTCCCCTCGGTCGCGCAGCCAAGCGGCGGTGCCGTCAATGAAAATTCGGCGATGCGGCCACATTGCCTGCTGGGGCGGCAACCATACATTGTTGGACCGTTGAACTGGCTGCAATTTTTTAGTCCAAAACGCCATGGGTCTAGTTAGGAGAGGTGAAATCAGTTCGATGCCGCAAGTGCATTCGAAAGTTCAGGGAACATCTGTTCCCACCGCGCTTCTTCTAAAAATAAATTCTGGCGAACGTTGGACTCTGCCCAACAACCAGGCCGTGTATGCCGGCCGTGCAGGAAATCTTCAGCGGCTTTTTCCGCCTCCAAGTTACGGGGAATGGTCCCGGCTTGGGAATCGGTGAGATAAGCTTCGCACCAAGCGCGCCAGGCTTCGTGCTCAAGCAAGTTGCGCCATTTGTGGAATAGCCGATACGAATTTTCCTCGTTGTGGATCTTGCGGCCAGGCGACGCGCTGACGTGGTGCAGGACCGTGCTTTCCACGGCGGTGCAGGTGGTGCGGGAGACCGAACGAGCGCGGAAGCAAAGGTCAACGTCCTCGCCACCATTTTTGAATATTTCATCAAACCCACCCAGCAGGCTAAACAATTCGCGGGAAATAGCGAGGCACGCGCCCGTTACCGCTTGCATGACAGCGTAGCCAGGCGTGCTTGGAGATACGGCCGGCCGCGTCTTAAGGTGTACTGGTTTGCCATCGGCGCCAATAACAATGCCCGCATGATCAATTTCGTGCGTTTCGAACTGCAGCTGCACATTTCCAACGAGTCCTACGGCGGGAAAATGGGTGAAGGCCCCTAGCATTGGTTCAAGCCAGTGTGGCAGCAGCACCAGATCGTTGTTGATAAAAAAAAGAAACTCACCCTGTGCCATCGCTGCGCCGCGGTTGCAGGCACCGGCGAAGCCAAGGTTATTGTCATTAAGAACAATCCGGCAGGGAGCAGGGAGGGTAGTCAGCCAGGCGCGTGTGCCGTCGGTGCTGCCGTCATCCACAAAAATAATTTCGTGCTCCAGTCCCGGGTGCATTGTTTCGCGCAGACTGGCAAGCATGGCCTGCGTCAGGGCCAGACAGTTGTAAAGCGGGATGATGAAAGAGACTTTCATGCCAGGCGATTCAGGACGAACATGGCCGGCGGGGCGTGCTCATGCCAGTTTTAGGCGAGCAACCGTTTCAGGTAAGCGCCGTAGGCTGACTTACCGAGTCGCTTGATGTTGGCCTCCAGGCCGGCGCGGTCGATCCAGCCCTTCTTGTAGGCGATTTCCTCGATGCAGGCAATTTTCAGGCCCGTGCGATTCTCCAGGACATGCACAAACTGAGCGGCCTCAATGAGGGAGTCGTGCGTGCCGGTATCGAGCCAGGCCGTACCGCGGCCAAAGAGTTCGACGTGCAGCTTGCCTTGCTCGAGGTAGAGGCGGTTGAGGTCGGTGATTTCCAATTCGCCGCGGGCGGACGGCTTCAGGCTGCGGGCCATGGGGACCACATTGCCATCATAGAAATACAGCCCGGGGACGGCATAGCTGGACTTGGGCACCTTTGGTTTTTCCTCCAGCGACAGGACGCGGCCATCCTTGGCGAACTCAACTACCCCGTATTCGCTCGGATTGGCTACATGATAGCCAAAAATGGTGGAGCCTTCCGTGCGGGCAGCCGCTTCCGCTAGTGAGTTTACGAATTCCGCGCCGTAGAATAGGTTATCCCCCAGAACGAGGGCCGAAGGTTCGCCCTTCAGGAAACCGGTATCGCCGGCAATGTGAAAGGCCTGCGCCAAGCCGTCGGGGCTTGGTTGCTCGGCGTAGCTGAAGGTCAGACCGAGATTAGAGCCGTCGCCCAGCAGCTTGCGGAAGAGCGGAAGGTCGGTCGGCGTGGAGATGATCAGGATCTCGCGGATGCCCGCGAGCATCAGGACCGACAGCGGATAGTAGATCATCGGC
This sequence comes from Opitutia bacterium, assembly GCA_037128315.1. GTDB lineage: Bacteria > Verrucomicrobiota > Verrucomicrobiia > Opitutales > Opitutaceae > Lacunisphaera. The sequence goes on from JBAXWQ010000174.1 coordinate 5,837, forward strand.
TTGTCGTACACCGGCATGAGCTGCTTGCTCACGGCGATCGTCAGGGGGTAGAGCCGGGTGCCGGAACCGCCGGCGAGAATGATGCCTTTTCTGCGCATAGTTGTTAAGCTTTAGGGTCTAAGTTTTAAGCAGCAGAAGCCCACGGCTTACAACTTAAACTTAGCCTGATTAGCCGAGCCGAATAGACCCATCCGCCGGGGTGGTTACAAGGGCCCGGATGCCCTTCCGTTGGGGTGATCGGCCTTACCTCGTTGGTCGTCTGAAGTGGGCAGCCTGGCACCCGATGCTGCAGGGATGAGGTATTTGACTATTTCGCATAATGGCGAAATAATTTGGGCATGAACCCACGTGCTCCTCTTAACCGGCTCCGTCAGCGGGCCGATGTTTTCAAGGCGCTAGGCCACCCCGATAGGTTGCGCATCATCGATGACCTCACGGCGGGCGAACGCTGTGTGTGCGATTTGGTGAAATCGGTTGGCTCAAGTTGGTCGACGGTATCGCGCCATCTCGCGGTCTTGAAGCAGGCGAGAGTGGTTTCTGATGAAAAGCGTGGCTTGCAGGTCTTTTATAAACTGGCGCTCCCCTGTGTGTCTTCCTTCATGAATTGCTTGGATGCCGCAAGAAAGGGCGCAGCGGTGGAGGTGAGTTGCTCTGGTGGCTCCTAGGACTACAGCCATGTCCTCGCCCGATGTCATTCCCTCCGTGCCGCCACTTCGGTCAGTAAAGTGGCACGTTTGGGGCGGCGGGGCGGCCTTGGTTGCATGGTGGCTCATTTATGGACGGCTGGAGTCGCTGGCGCATTGGATCACCTACAGTGTGGCCGGGCTGGTGGCAGGCACCCACTTCGCCAGCGCCACGGAGTTTTTCATCTACGAGGCCCCCAAGGTCCTGCTGCTGCTTACGCTCGTTGTATTCGCAGTGGGCATCATCCGGTCGTTCTTCACCCCGGAGCGCACCCGGCGAATACTTTCGGGTAAACGGGAATCGGCCGGCAACGTGCTTGCAGCGCTCCTCGGCATCGTCACTCCCTTTTGCTCCTGTTCGGCCGTGCCGCTCTTCATTGGGTTCGTCACGACGGGTGTGCCCCTAGGGGTCACGTTCTCCTTTTTGATTTCGGCCCCCATGGTTAACGAGGTCGCCCTCGTCCTCCTGTTTGGGCTCTTCGGGTGGAAGGTGGCGGCGCTCTACTTAGGCACCGGGCTGGCCATCGCCATTTCTGCCGGCTGGGTGCTCGGCAAGCTCCATCTGGAAAAGCACGTTGAGGAGTGGGTGTATGCCACCCAGACCGGCGCCGCTGAAGCTGAGGCGGCGATCGACTGGCCGTCCCGCATCGATCTGGGGCTTG
>JBAXWQ010000175.1:0-7129 GCA_037128315.1 Opitutia bacterium
GAACGGTCCCACGCCCATCCCAACTTCCTGAAGAAAATCAACCCCGGCGTGCCGTGGGACGACCTGTTGCCCGGCGTCACCATCGAGGTCCCGGCGGTGGAGCGGATCACCCTAAGCAGCAAGGTCACCCGCCTTCGCATTGGGCTGGCGGCGCATGAACTCGAGGCCATCGATGACACCGGCCGCATTTTGCTGCACTTCCCGGTCAGCATTGCCCGCAACGTGGAAAAGCGTCCCGTCGGCGAACTGCACGTGACCGTCGTCGCGCCCGATCCCAATTATACGTTCGATCCGGCCGTGTTTCCCGAGTCACCTGAAGCCCAGACCCTGGGTCGGAAGCTCATTTTGCCGCCCGGACCGAATAATCCCGTGGGGGTCGCCTGGATCGGACTCGACCGCCCCGGCTACGGCATCCATGGCACCCCCGACCCGGAGAAAGTAGGCCGGACGGAATCCCACGGCTGCTTCCGCCTCGCCAACTGGGATGCGCGAACGCTGCTGTCCGTCGTCTGGACTGGGCTGCCCGTGATGGTGGAGCCCTAGGGCGAGCGGCAATCGAGTGTAGCCGCGAGCGCCAGCGAGCGGTTGGGTTCGTCCACTCGCTGGCGCTCGCGGCTACGTTCGTTGCAAACCGCATCCCGCACAGGCCCTCTGCAATCTCCGAGCACAAAAAAACCGCCCCGAGGGAAATCCCCCGGGGCGGTGTCATTTTCTTAGAATCGGCGCACCCGAGTATCAGTGCTGGCCATGAAATACATCATGACGACTGACAACCAGGAGACCGTTATGGCGATAGTCAGCATGACTTTCGTCCTCCTTGCCGCTTGAAGCGGCGGTCTGGGCCCATATTCCCACCAAGGGTCAGGGCAGTTACAATGAACAACGAGAAGCGGCCCATGCCTCATCTCTCGCGGACCAAAATGAGGCCCCTAACACGGTTGGCAAGCGCTTCTCTGTTATATTTCTGCTCTTTGATATACAATGAGTAGTGAATTTATTTTTACCAATTAACCTCTCCCCTCCCAAACGGCTAATTAACTAAACTATGCGCGATGATCGAAGCCACATGGATTCAATCCTAATTGTAAAAACATCTGATTTGGACCTATAAACGAGTTACGCAGCTGTCATTTTTCAACCTTGGCGGCGATTTCTTCTCCATCCGCCAATCAAAGGTCGCTTGTCGGGACAAGTGCTGCGCTGGTGGGAGTCTCATTACCTCTACCCCATCAAATGACATTCCGGCCTGTGCGGGCTGCGGCCGGTGCTGCCACCTCGTGGTGGAGTTGCGGGCGGGGGACCGGGTGGCCGAGGAATTTGTGGTCGAACATGCCGGCGTCCGCTGCCTGGACCAACGCAGCGACGGCGCCTGCATCGCTTTGGACGTGCTTACGCGGCTGTGCACGATCTACGACACCCGGCCGCAAACCTGTCGGGATTTCGCCCGGGGCAGCGACCTGTGCCGGAAAATCCTACTGGGGCCGGCGTCTCTCCGAATTTAGCCTGATAATAGCAAACGGGTGGAAAAAGATTCGCCCGATGAATTGCCGCCGTACACCTTGCCCGCCCCGGTTATGAAAAAACCACGACGGAAATGAAGCAGCGCATGTGCACCCGGAAGCGCCGGTATCGCACGCAGGGCGACGCCCTCGACGCTGCCTTGCTGGCCGGCGTGGAACGCCAGCGCACCGCCTACCGCTGCGTGATCTGCGGCCACTGGCACCTGGCTTCAGTCTGAGATCGTGGTCGAAAATGTGCGTCAGAAAGGTGGAACCCGGCCTCCGGACGGGTTGGCATGTCGCACCGCGGGAAAACGTGTCCGGAGGCCACGTTCCACCCATTTCAACTGCCAGGAAACAGCTCATGATTCCTAGCTGTAGGAGCGGCTTAATGCCGCGATGTGGGCACTCGCGCGGCGCAGCAGACAAATCGGGGCGTAAAGCCCCTCCTACAGACCTGTTTCTTTCCGTCAGAGGCAAAACGCGTTTTGCGGCCGAAGCCGCATGATTGCCTGATCAGTCCTCAGCCCGGACCACCGGCGGCGCGCCCGCCCTCCTTGATCGGCTTCACAAACTGATAATCAATGTCCCAGGGAAAGAAGATCCACTTGTTCTGCTTAAATTCCTTCACGCAGGTGTCCACGATCGGCCGGCCCGCCGGTTTTGCATAGAGCGTGGCGAAATGCGCCTTCGGCAGCATCTGCCGGACAACCTTCGCCGTCTTGCCGGTATCCACCAAGTCATCGATGAGCAGGTATCCCGCGCCATCACCGGCCACACCCTTGAGCACCTTGATCGCACCCTGCGCCTGCTCCACGCCGCCGCTCTCGCTCGTGCCGTAACTCGACACGCAAACCGTGTCGATCAGCCGGATCTCGAGTTCGCGGGCCACCAGCGCCGCCGGCACCAGGCCGCCGCGGGTGATGGCAATGATGCCCTGCCAGGAACCGAGCCCGTGCAGCACCTGCGACAGGTAGCGGGCATCACGGTGCAGTTCGGCCCAGGAAATGACAATTTCGTCGTCGTAGCGCGAGGTGGTGCTCATGGGAAGAAAGTGGGGGCATGGCACCGCACCGGCTGCCGCGAGTCAATCCCCCACCCGATCAAATCCCGGATTTAGATCTTCGCTTGTTCTGCTCGCCGGCTAGAACCCTTCGCGTGCCTGACTCGATGAGCGACCTCTTCCCCGCCCAATCCGGGCATTTTCTTTTTGAATCGGGCCATCACGGCGACCTCTGGCTGGAGCTGGATGCGCTCTGGGCCCGGCCGACACAGCTGGCGCCCAGCGTGACCGCCCTCGCCCGCGAGTTGGCCAGACACCAACCCGACGCCATCTGCGGCCCCCAAACCGGTGGCGCTTATCTCGCCCGGCTGATTGCGCTGGAACTGGGGTTGAAGGCCTTTGCCACGGAGAAAAATCCGTTGCCCACTCCGGACACCCCGGCGGCTGAGCACGGTCTTTACCGGACCACTTACTCGCTCCCATTTGCCGACCGCCGGGCGGTGCGGCAACAACGCATCGCCTTGGTCGACGACGTCATCAACGCCGGTTCCGCCACCCAAGCCTCGCTGACCGAGCTCCTCGCCTGTGGGGCTAAGCCCGTGGCCTTGGGCGCCCTGCTCGTGCTCAATGAGCCGGCGGCCCAGCTGGCTCTCCGGTATCAGCTGCCTCTGGTCAGCCTCGCTCAGCGCACGTCCCATCTGTGGGAGCCCGCCCTCTGCCCACTTTGCCGGCAAGGCGTTCCGCTCACGACTCCCCACTGATCGAAAATGGCCGCCGATCCGCCTGGAAAGAAACCGCGCAGACCATGTCACATATCAGGGTTGTGCGCCCCCGGGGTTCGACGGTATTCTTCGCCACCATGAGCTACTCCCGTCACCTCTCAGTCGTTCGTCACTGCCTGTTCGCCCTGGCCGCCTTCACCGTGTTGGGCGCGGCGCTGCACGCCGGTCCTGTCAGCGCTCACGGTCTGTTGCGTGTCGATGGCCGAAAACTGGTTGGCGCTGATGGCCAGCCCGTCAGCCTGGCCGGCGTCAGCTTCGGCTGGAGCCAGTGGGAAGCGGCGCCTTACTATAACGCCAAGGTCGTGAACTGGCTGCAGCAGGACTGGCAGGCCAGTATTGTCCGCGCCGCGCTGGGCATCCACGAGAAAGGCTATCTCAGCCATCCGGCGGAAGAAAAGGCCCGCGTGTGCGCCGTCGTCGACGCCGCCATCGCCGCCGACCTGTACGTGCTGATCGACTGGCACGACCACCACGCCAACGAGCACACCGATCTGGCGGTCGCCTTTTTCTCTGAGATGGCGCGCAAGTATGGCCGGCAGCCGCATGTGATGTACGAGATCTTCAACGAGCCGATCAAGGGCCTGACCTGGGGCCAGGACGTGAAACCCTATGCGGAAAAGGTCATCGCCGCCATTCGCGCCATCGATCCCGACAACCTGATCATCGTCGGCACGCCCAACTGGTCGCAGGATGTCGACATTGCGGCCGCCGATCGCCTCAAGGCCGACAACATCGCCTACGCCCTGCATTTCTATGCCGGCACCCACAAGGAGTCGCTGCGCGCCAAGGCGGTCACCGCCCTGCAGCAGGGTCTCCCGCTGTTCGTTACCGAGTGGGGCACCTGCGAGGCTTCCGGCGCCGGCGGCGTGGATGTCGCCTCGACCAAAATCTGGATGGATTTCATGCGCAAATGGCAGCTGAGCCACTGCAACTGGGGTATCTACGACAAGGCCGAAACCGCCGCGATCATTCCGCCCGGTGCCTCCACCCACGGGGGATGGACGGCGCAGCAGCTGACCGAATCCGGCCGGCTCGCCCGTGACTGGGTGCGGCAGTGGGCCGAAAATCCGCCGCGCTGAACGGCGGATCCCTCCCCTGATTTGACTAAACGGCCGGCGGTTTCGCCGCCCTGAGTTCACCTCCGTCCCATGCTGCGTCTGCTTCTTCCTCCCAATCTGGCCAGCGCCGCCACCCGCGACGCCATCGCCGTGCGGCTGGAACTCAGCCTGACCGGCGCCCCCGCGCCGGAGATCGTGCCTGGACTCGCCGTGCTGCAGCGCCTGGGCGCCAAGCCGGCCCCCGTCTCGTTTCTCCAGCTCACCCGCGCCCAGCTCGCGGAGCTGACCGATGCGCTCACCGGCCAGCCGGTCTTTTTCTGGCTCAACCGCCCGCAGGATCCCATCGGATGGCGCGAGGCCGATCTGATCGGCGTCGATGAGCTCCTGGCCGGCGCGCCTCCGCCCAAACCGGTGGCGGCGCCAGCCGGCCCCGTGCCCGCCAAGGCCCCGCCCCGCCCCGAGCCGGAGTGGAAGCCGATGACCGTGGATGGCTCCGAGCACTTCCTCGCCATCACCCTGCCCTCGCGCGATGCCGACAACTACCAGGACGTCTTGGACCTGGTGAAGCGCACCGGCTTCACCCTCGAACCTTCCAATGGCAAATTCTGGCTGCGCAACCGGCACAAGACGCTGAACTTTCTCGCCACCTACGGCACCGAACTGCGCGAACACCACGGCGCGGAATTCACGGAAAACTTCGAGCGCAACACCGCCCACATCAAACCCGTGGGCCTGGTGGCCGAGATCAAGGAGCAGGCCGGCGACTACGACGTCACCCTCGGCCTGCAAGCCGGCAGTGCGGCGGAAAACGAGATCAACAACGCGATCAGCACCAGCCGCAGTTACATTGAAAGCGGCCGCGAAATCTTCCTCGTTGATCCCGTCCGGCTCGCGCAGCTGCAGGCGGCCCACCAGGCGCTGGCCGGCGCCCCCGAGGCCCCGGGGGGCATCCGCCGCTCCCACCGGATTGTCCGCGCCCGGGTCGCCGAGGTGCAGGACATCCTCGCCGAGGCCGCCCCCCACTTCCAGCCCCCGGCGACCTGGCTCGAGCGCAGCGCCGCCCTGCACCAGCTCTCCACCCTCGCCCCGGCGCCTATTCCCGCCGACCTCACCGGGATCCTGCGGCCCTATCAAAAACTCGGCGTGGCCTGGCTGTGGTATCTCTACGGACAGAAACTCGGCGGCATCCTCGCCGACGAAATGGGCCTCGGCAAAACCCTGCAGGCGTTGGCGCTGCTGGCCGCAAGAAAGGTAGGGCGGGGAGTCCCTTCCCCGCCGCCGCGCGGATCCGACTTCGCCAAAGCTTCAACGGACAAGGCGGAGTCCGCGCCCACCCCTTCCTTGGTCGTCTGCCCCGCCTCGCTCATGGAAAACTGGCGGCGCGAGGCCGCGCGGTTCACGCCCCAACTCTCCGTGCTGGTGCACCACGGCGGCCAGCGCGCCGAGGATGGGGCGGCCTTTGCCGCGCACGATCTCGTCATCACCTCCTACGGCACGCTGACGCGGGACGACGCGTTGTTCGCCGCGCAGGAGTTCGACGTGATCCTGGCGGACGAGGCGCAGCACCTGAAGAACCGCCGCACCCAGGCCGCCCAGTCGCTGCGCACGCTGCGGGGGCGTGGCCGTTTCCTGCTCACCGGCACCCCGCTGGAAAACTCGCTGGACGATCTCCGTTCGCTCTTTGAATACCTGATGCCAGGCTTCATTGCCCGGCTCCCGGCGGGCCTGCGCGGGGCCGACCGTTCCTGGTTTGACGAGCGGCTGCGCGTTCAGACCGCGCCCTACATTTTGCGCCGCACCAAGCTGGCCGTCGCGCCGGAACTGCCCGAGAAGATCGAGCAAATCATCTACTGCGAGCCCACCCCGGAGCAGGCCGCGCTCTACCGGCGCATGCAGGAGAAGACCGAGCACGAACTGATGAAGCTCGCCGCGACCGGCGCCTCCCAGGGCACGATGCACCTGGCCGCGCTCACCCAGCTGCTCCGCCTGCGCCAGATCTGCTGCGACCCGCGGCTGATCGAGGCAGGGCGCATGGCCTCTTCCCCGCCGCCGCGCGGATCCGACTTCGCCAAGGCTTCGACGGACAAGGCGGAGTCCGCGCCCTACCGTGCTTCCGCCAAGCTCGAGGCCTTTCGCGAATTGCTCGCCGAGAGCATCGACGAGGGCCACCGCATGCTCGTCTTCTCGCAGTTCACCTCGCTGCTCGGCCTGCTGCGCGAGGAGCTGGAGCAGGAGGAGGTCGCCTACTGCTACCTCGACGGTTCGATGACGGCCCGCGCGCGTCAGGCCGCCGTGGACAAGTTTCAAGGCGACGACACCGTGCCGGTTTTCCTGATCTCCCTCAAGGCCGGTGGCACCGGCCTCAATCTCACCGGCGCCGATGTGGTGGTGCACTACGATCCCTGGTGGAACCCGGCCGCCGAGGCGCAGGCCACTGACCGCACCCATCGTATCGGCCAGACGAAAGTCGTCACCAGCTACAAGCTGATCTGCGCCGGCACCGTCGAGGAAAAGGTGCTGACGCTGCAGGACACCAAGCGCGCCCTGCTGGCCGATGTCTTTGAGGCCAGCGCCGAGGCCGCCGCCAAGCTGAGCCTCGCCGACCTGCGCGACCTGCTGAAGCCGGACGGAATGTAGGCCCCCGACCTTCGGCCCGCACGGGAACGCCCGGGCGAGAGGCCCGACAATCAGTTCGCTAAGGCAGAAAATCAAAGTACGCTGTTCTTCCGCCCATCATGAAACCCACCCTTGCCCTCGTTTGCTGCCTGCTCTGCGTGACCTTCGGCC
>JBAXWQ010000176.1:0-7051 GCA_037128315.1 Opitutia bacterium
ATGGCGGTGATGTCCCGCCCGTTGGCCCGGAGACCCAAGGGCGTGCCCTCCCGGTTAAAAATTGGCTGCCAGGAGAAGCCCAGCCAGATCGGCGCCCCGCTTTTATGGCGGCACTGAAACTCGAGGTTGAGGCCGGTGGTGCCGCGGGTGATGCCCTCGCGCAGCGCGGCGAGCGAGGTCGCATTGCCGGCCAGCGGGGTCATGATCGTGCCCATGAATTCCGGCCGGACCAGCACTTCGGCGGGGGTGTAGCCTGTGATGCGCTCGACGCTCGGGCTGACCCAGAGAATGTGGCCCGCGCCGTTGAACCACAGCTCGAGGTCAATGGTGTAGTCGGCGATCGCCCGGAACTTCTCCTCGCTCGCCTGCAGTTCCACCGTGAGGCGGTCGGCGAGTTGCCGGGCCAGGGAGCGGGTGCTGAACAGGGCGAAAAGCAGGCCCGCCAGAAAGAGGCTGGTGCTGGTTCCCCCGAGTGCGGCCAGCCCGGCGTTGCGATTGAACCAGAGCCCGTTGTCCGGGGTGTGGCTCATGAAGTGCAGGGACCAGGGCCGGCCGGCGGCCACGATCCTGTGCCGCAAGGTCAATTCCCGGGAGCTGGCTTCCCCGGACGCCGGGTCGGGCATGCTGCTGAAGAGCAGGGTTTGGGGATTGGCGGCCTCGCCGTCGTAGATGGCCAGGTGGATGTTCTGCCACTGGCTATCATCCCGTCCCTTCATGATGCCGCGCATCAAATCGGTCATCCGGTAGGGACTGTAGGCCCAGCCGATCAGGGCCGCGCGCCGTTCGTCGACGGTGAGCAGGGGCAGGCCCCGGCGATATACCGGGACGTACATCAGGGTGCCGGCTTGGACGTTCTGGTCGTTTTCCTGCACCAAGGTGACCTTGCCCGAGAGGGCGGTGGCATTCTGGTCCCGCGCCCGTTCCATGGCGGCCCGCCGGGCCGACTCACTCAGCATGTCGTAGCCGAAGGCCCGGAGGTTCCGGTTGGTGAATGGCTCCAGGTAAATGATGGCGGAGTAGAGCGGGCGATCACCCTCGGGCCGCACCTGATAGGCGGGGAAGCCGGCGGCGCGGGTCTGCCGGACATGATCGGCCAAGTCGGCCGGTGGGATCAGCAAGGCGAAGCCGATCCCCTGAATGCCGGGGGCCCGCCGATCCAGATCCTGTTGTTTGACGAACTCGTGCCAGTTCTCGCGGCTCATGCCGCCGGCCTGAGCGCTGACCGCCGCGCCGCTGCGCAGGATGGTCTCGCAGAAGCTGAGGCGCTCCATGATCTTGCCCTCGATTTCACTGCAGCTGAACTCGAAGTCCTGCCATCGCGTCTCCTCCACCAACCGCTGCACTCGCCGGGTAATCAGGGTCGTGATCTCCAGCCCCGCCAGCAGGACGGCCAGGCTGAGCCAGATTCCGCGCCGGTCTGTTTTCATGCGAGAGCGCCGATGATCAGGCGACAGACGGGATGGCCCGCGCGGGCCGCCCGGCGCCGGGAGCGTGACACCCGCACATGGCTTCCGCTGGGATCGCTGGAATACAAGGCTTGGGCGGGGCTGTTCATGGTCGGCTTCATCCTACTTTCTCTCCCGAGGGATAGCTACGCATATCTTGCTCGAAACCCCGCCGGGAGGCGCAGACCGCAGAATGGTTGGCCACGAAAAAGCACAAAAAATCACAAAGGGGAATAAGGGACAGGTCAATAATGCCCAAATCCGACAGGCCGGGCCCCGCCTGCATCCTAGAAACACAGTTGGTCACAGAGTCCACCGGGGTAAGCACAGAGCGCACCGAGAAATGCCCGCAAAAATTGCCCAAAGGCACCATCATCCAGCGGGTGATTTGAAATCAATTAATCACCACACCGTAAGAATCTCTCACTGCACTCCTTCCTGACTCTGTGATCTCTGTGACGAGATTGAGCTGGGGAATAAGGGACAGGTCAATAATGCCCAAATCCGACAGGCCGGGCCCCGCGTGCATCCTAGAAAACACAGTTGGTCACAGAGTCCACCGGGGTAAGCACAGAGCGCACCGAGAAATGCCCGCAAAAATTGCCCAAAGGCACCATCATCCAGCGGGTGATTTGAAATCAATTAATCACCACACCGTAAGAATCTCTCACTGCACTCCTTCCTGACTCTGTGATCTCTGTGACGAGATTGAGCTGGGGAATTTAGGTTCATCATACTTCGGCGCGGCTAGCGCCTGTCGCCAAGGCGTCCCAGCCGGCACCTCAGCTTCGCTTGGGCGGTTCCGGCTGGACGGGGAACACCAGCGTGAACCGGCTGCCGCCGGCGGCGGTGGCGGGGGAGGTGAGGGTGATCGTGCCGCCGAGCAGGCCGGCCATGCGCTTCACGATGCTGAGCCCAAGGCCGGTGCCCTTGATGGTGCCGACGTTCGAGCCGCGCTCGAAGGGCTCGAAGATGCGCGCCTGGTCGGCGGCCGGGATCCCGATGCCCTGATCCGCAATCACGATCTCCAGCTGGGCGGCGTTGCTCGCGGTCTGCAGGGTGATCACGCTCCGGGGCGGGGAATACCGCACGGCGTTGCTCAGGAGATTGGTGAGGATATGCTGCAGCAGGTTGGTGTCGGTGACCCAGCGCCCGAGGGCCGGGGCCGCCTGCAGGTCGATGACGTGCCCCTGCTGATCGCCGAGCCGGATTTCATCGACGATGTTGACGAGCAGCCGCCGCAGATCGATGGGGGTGAGCCGGACTTCGAGCCGATCGGCGTCCATGCGATTGAGCAGCAGGACCTCATCCAGCATCTCCGTCATCCGGTGCATCGAGTGGGTGATGCGGGCCAGCAGTTCCTGGCGCTTGGCCGGGGCCAGATGGTCGAGGTGATTGATCAGGATCTCGGCCGAGCCCATGGCGGCCGCCATGGGGGTGCGGAACTCGTGCGAGGTGACGGAGATGAAGCGGGTCTTCATTTCCGAGAGTTCGTGTTCCTTCGCCAATTGGGCCGTCGTCTCGGCCACGAAGCGGCGCTGGGCGGTGATGTCGTCTTTCACGGCCACGTAGTGGGTGGTCTGCCCGGAGGGATTGAGGACCGGGGCGATGATCACGGATTCCAGGTACAATTCGCCGTTCTTCTTCCGGTTGCGCAATTCGCCGCTCCAGACCTGGCCCGCCTGGATCATCGACCACATTTCGCGGTAGGTTTCCACCGGGGTTTCACCCGACTTGAGCATCCGGGGATTCTTGTTGAGCACCTCCGGCAGCGTGTACCCCGTCACCGTACAAAACCGTGGATTGGCATATTCGATCCGGCCCTGGAGGTCGGTGATGATGACGGAGAGCGGCATCTGCTCGGTGATGGCCGAGAGTTTGCGCAGGTGGATGTCCGCCTGCTTCTGCGTTGAAATGTCGCGGATGATCGCGGTGAAGAATTTATTCCCGCCCGTCGACCATTCGGACAGGGACAGGTTCAGCGGAAACTCGGTCCCGTCCTTCCGCTGCCCCTCCACTTCGATGGTGATCCCGATGACGTGACCCGGGCCGCCCGCCGACACCCGCGCTATGCCTGCGGTGTGGCGGTCGTTATGCCGGGCCGGCAGCAGGAGCGTCAGCGGCTGGCCGAGAATCTCGGCTGCCGGATAGCCGAAGATGCGTTCGGCGCCGGGATTCCAGCCCACGATGTTCCCCGCGCTGTTGGCGCTGATGATGGCGTCGGAGATGGAACGGACCATGGCTTCATGCTGATCGATGCTTGCGGCTAGTTTCAGGTTGAGGGCTTCGGTCTGGCTCTGGGCGGCCACGACGTCCTCCAGCACATTGAGCGAGGCCAGCTGCACATTGTTGGCGAGCTCGGTTTTTCGCCTCAGTTCCGCGTTTTGCCGGTGCAACGCGCGGGTCAATTGGAGAATCCGGATGTAGGAACTGATCCGGGCGATCAGTTCCCGGTTGGAGATGGGCCGGGACAGATAGCCATCGGCCCCCGCCTCGAACCCTTCGGACTGATTGGCCAACGTCGCGTAGGAGGCCGACGCCATGATCACCAACATATCCGCATAGGCGGGGTTCGCCTTGATCTGGCGGCAGACCTCGAGGCCATCAATTCCGCCGAGGTCACGATCGAGCAGCACCAGGTCCGGCCGTTGGACCGCCACCGCCGCCAGCGCGGCCTCCCCGCTGGACACCCGGTCCACGCGGTAGCCGGCCGTTTCCAGCAGGTGCGCGGTGCCGTTCAGGATGGTGGGATCATCCTCCACGACCAGAATGCGGTAGGCTTTATTCATGGGTGGATTTTCGGCCCATGGCCGGGCGGGGGCGACAGGGGCTCCGCCAGTTGCTCATCGCTGATCTTCACGAATGTGGGAATATTGACGATCAGCCATTGGAAGAAGGGGTAGGTCTCCGCAAACGTGGCGGGGGTCAGCCGGGCGCGGGCGATCGCGACGAAGGTGTCGAGGTTCGCCGGCCAGTAGGTGGTGTGGAAACCGTGCGAACGGTAGGCGCGAAAAACCCACAGGGCGGTCTGCGCGAGCACCTCCGGCTCGTACGCCGTGAACATCGCGCCCATGAACCGGCAGAAGTTGCGGCTGTTGTCCTCCATCATCGGCAGGTTGCCGGGGCCGATGAGTTTGTCGAGGTCCGGGCGTGCGGTCATTGACCGGGTGAGCTCCGCGGCGAGGTTGTCCCGCGCGGCCTCAAATTCCGCGGCGGCGGCAACCGTGGGTTGGTGGAGTTGCTGGGCGGTCTGGATCAGGTAGGGCAGGTTCATGGGAGGAGTTGAGTTGAATTATCCTAAATTCCTCAGATCGATCTTGTCACAGAGATCACAGAGTCAGGAAGGAGTGCAGGGAGAAATACTTACAGGGCGGTGATCACCGAATATAAATTCACCTGCCGGGTGCTGGGGCCTTTGCGCAATGTTGGGAGGCATTTCTCTGTGCGCTCTGTGCTTACCTCGGTGTACTCTGTGTCCAACTGCGTTATCTGGGATCATATTTGGCTTGCGGGGGCTGATTGCCCGATCCGGTTGGTCCACGGAACACACGGAATACACGGAACTGAGCCCACGAAAAATAAGGGACAGGCTAATTATGCTCGGGGGGCGGAGGCGGGAAGGCGCTTGGGAGCAACCGCCCCTACCGTAAGGGCTGCAATGGGTTGGGGCCGTTGCCCTCAACGGCCTTCGGGAGGGGAAAATAAGGGACGGGAAAATAAGGGACAGGCTAATTATGCTTAAGGGGAAAATAAGGGACAGGCTAATTATGCTTAGGGTATTCATGGCTCATTCCGCCGCGCCCGGCAGTGAAAACAGGAAGGTTGCGCCGTGACCCGGCGTGCTCTCCACCCAGAGGCGGCCGCCGTGGGCCTCGACCACCAGCCGCGCGATCGCCAGGCCGAGCCCTGTGCTGCGTTCGCCGGCGGTCTTCTTCGCCCCGTCGCGCCCGAACGCCGTGAACAGCCGCGCTTGATCCTCGGGCCGGAGACCGGGGCCCTCATCGCGCACGGCGAAGACGAGCTGCGCTCCCTCCCACCGCGACGAGAGCCAGACGCGCGCGCCGGGCACGCTGTGCTCGATCGCATTGCCGGCGAGATTGAGCAGGACCTGCTGCAGCTTGGACGCATCCACGGGCACCCGCCGCCCGGCGTCCGCCGGCTCCATCACCAACGCGACGTGCTTTTTCCCGGCGATCAGCCGCACCGTCGGCTCCGCGCCGGCCAGGATCTGCGCCGCGCTCGCCGGGGTCCGCTCCAGCCGCAGCTGCCCCGACTCGATCACGGCTAAATCCAAGAAACCATCGATGAGCTGCTTCATGCCGGTGGCGGCCGTCAGGCTGGTGCGCAGGAAATCCCGGTGCGCTTTCGCGAGTTCCGGCCCCGCCTCATCGAGGACGAACTCGGTGTAGGTCATGATCACGCCGACGGGCTTGCGCAGGTCGTGCGACGCCATGCCGAGGAACCGGTTCTTGAGCTCATTCAGCTCCTGCAGCTCCGCGTTGGCCTGATGCAGCTGCCGCGTGAGGTTGTTCAATTCGCGGTTCAGCCCCAGCATCTGGTCGCGCAGTTTCTCCTGCTCCTGGAAATCGAGGCTCGCGAGCGCGAGCGTGCCGGCGGGCAAGGGGAAGAACCGGAAGTTCAGCGTCTCGGGCCGGCCCGAGACGGTGTTGATCGTGAGCTGGTGCACCGCGCTGCCTTGCCGGATCAGCGCGGGCAGATCCAGTGAGTGGCGGAAGTCCACGAGGTGATCCGCCAGCGGTTGGCCCACGACTGTGCCGCGCAACACGCGGCGGGCCTGGGTGTTGGCGTCGGTCACGCGACCGTCCGCATCGAGCCGCAGGGCCAGCACCGGCGCAGTCTCCTGCACGTAGGTGCTCAGGGCGGCGGCGATGAGGGGGTCGTCAAGCATGGGTTTCATTTTCCTAGGGTCGATACCGCGAAGCTCACGTTGCCTTGGTTGGGTGTAGGAGCGGCTTTACGCCGCGAGGCATTTGCAACGACGATCCATCGCGGGGTAAACCCGCTCCTACAGTTTTCGGCCAATGCCGCGGGGCTTGTCGGGGACCGTGAGCCAAGTCGAACGGCCCCGGGGATTCTTTATTTTCCTCGAGCCAGGCGGTCAGGTCGCGGAGGGACGCCAGGCAGCGCACGCCGGGGACGCGCTCGAGGTGCGCCCGTCCGCCCCAGCGGAGCGCCTGCCCGCCGACGAGAATCGGCAACGCGGGAAACGCCGCGCGAATCTCGGTCGCGGCGCTGATGACCGTCGGCAAGCCCGAGGCGATGGCCACGGAAAGCGCGACGACTTCCGCGCGCTTTTCGCCGATGAGGGAGATCACGTCCCGCACCGGGGTGTTGGCGCCGAGGAAGTAGCCGCGCCAGCCGTGGAACTCGAACAGATCGGCCACCATCTTGCCGCCGATCTGGTGATGCTCGTTGGCCACGCAGGTGACGACGGCGGACTTGCCGTTGCGGGGCGTCGCGAAGAGCCGGGGATAGATGAGGTTCAACAGGCCTTCGCTGATCGCGGTGGCCAGATGTTCGTTGGCCACGGAAATCCGGTTCTGCTCCCAGAGTTCGCCGACCTCGTAGAGCGAGCGCTGCACCAA
>JBAXWQ010000177.1:0-7050 GCA_037128315.1 Opitutia bacterium
GGTCATCAATTCCAACCGGCCGGCCGGTAGCTTGAGGCGCTCGTACAGCGGCTGAAGCCGGGCCTCGATTTGATCCGATGTCCATATCTCCTCCGGCAACACAGCGGCCAAGGACTCAATGCAGGCATGGCGAAAGCGCATGGCGGCTTACTTTTCTGGCCGCATGGCCAGACGAATCAGGTCCTTGTCGAAGAAATTGGAGCCGAGCCCGGCATCGACCACCAGCGTGGTCACATTGATGCCGCTGCTGCACGCACTGAGCAGGAAAAGCGCGGCATTGGCCACTTCCTGGGTTTCCAGGTTGCGCTTCCGGAAGGTCAATTTCTCGGCGTACAGGTAGCTCTCGATGTAGCCGGGAATTCCTGCAGATGCGCTGGTCTTGAGCGGTCCCGACCCGATGACATTAAAACGCACCTCGGTGTCCGCACTGAACGACTTCGCCAGAAACCGACTGCACGACTCCAGCGCGGCCTTGATCGGTCCCATGTAGCCGTAGTTGTCCGGAGTGACCTGCAGTGAGGAAATCCCGATCGTTACAACTGAGGCGTTGCGGGCGAGATGCGGCTTGAGCGCCTTGGCCAGTTCCACGAGGGAGAAGGCGGAGATGGCATTGGCCTGCAAAAAATCCTTTCGCTTGGTCTCGTGGAAGGACTTGAAGCCCTCGCTGTAGTTCGCAAAGGCAATCGAGTGCACCACCCCATGGAGCGGGGCCAGTCCGGCGGCGGCCACGGCGGCGGCCAAGCGCTCACAGGCACCCTCTTCCTCCACGTCGCAAATGAATACTGGCCGGTCCGCCAACAGGGCCTCGAGGGTCTTCCGCCGGGCTTCGGACCGGATGCTGTAAACGACCCGGGCGCCCTGCTCTTCCAGGTTCTTCGCAATGTGCCAGGCGACGCTCTTCTTGTTGGCCACGCCCATGACCAGAATGGTCTTGCCGGCCAATTGCAGGAAATCACTCATGCCGCGCCCTCCGGGGTCTTCCACGCCACGGCAAAATCAACGCTCAACACCCGTTTGTCACCGTTCTTGACCTGCCCGGCCATCATGTAGAACCCCCCGGCGATCTCCTTGATCTTAACCTCGATGGTCGTGGTGTCGCCCGGGTAGACGGGACTTCGAAAACGCACGTTCTCGACCTTGGCGAGGAGGGGCACGCCCTCGGGTTTGCCTTGGCCGGCAAACTTGCTCGCCAGCAGCAGGGCGCCCGTCTGGAAGACGGACTCGCAGAGCAGCACTCCGGGAGTAATCGGCGCACCGGGATAATGGCCCTGATAGAAATCCTCGTTGGCTCGCCAGGTACGCCTGGCCGTCAGGGTCTCGTCGGTCTGGGCCATGATTTCATCCACGAAGAGAAACGGCGGCCGGTGCGGGATGAGGTCGGTGACTGGCGGGTACACAGGAATGCGTTTCAGGGGTTGGCGGTGACGGGAGTGCGGCTGCCCTTGAGCTGCGTCAGAAATTTGTCGATCTGGTTGGAGACAATGACGCCATAATTAATGGTCCCGAGCCAGCCGGACATGATGATTCCGACCGATCCCGCATGGAAAAGCCCCGACAATTGGGCGGGCAAATCCATCGAGACCTTCAGGCCCTCAAACTTCGTACCGAAGGAGGTGCCGGCCCAGTGCCGGGTGTAGTACTCGATGGTGCGCGGTGTGGCGGCCTCCTTCCAGTCGATCTTGCCGCGCACATCGGGAATGTATTTCTCCAGCGCCACGATGGACTCCTCGATCAGGCGCTGCTTCTCCTTCTCGTACAGCTCCGGGGAAAGATCGTTCCAGTCCGCGTAGCGGGCGTTGATGGACACAACCACGGTATACCGGTCGCTGCCGGGGCGGGTGTCCGGGTAATACATCGAGAAGGTCCGGCTGCTGGTGTGCAGATCGACCAGCTTCTCGCTGGAGAATTTCGGTTCCTCCGAGGTGAACACCAGGTCGCCGATATGCGGGAGGGACTCGCCTTTCCGGATGCCGAGGTAAACCTGGCAGGAACTGGTATTGACCCGGACGGCCTTGGTTTGGGCGACAAAATCCGGATTGAAATTATCCTCTCCGGCCAGGCGCAAAACCGTGTTCTTGATGTTCGAATTGGAGAGCACCGCGCTGCACCGGACAGTGCGGCCGTTGGCCACGACCCCCACGACCCGCTTCTTGCCCTCGTGCACCTCCGTCAGGATTTTTTCCACCACGACATGGCGGCGGATTTCCACGCCGTTTTTTTTCAGTTCGGCCGCCATCTTCTTGATCAGGACATCCGAGCCGCCCTGAAAAGTGTAGACGCCCTTGCTCATGAAGTTGGAGAAAACGATGCCAAAAGTGATGGCGGGGTCGTCCAACGTGGAGCCATTGGCGTAGGCGATCGGCTCCATCAGCAGGCGCTGGACATCGTCGCGCCCCGGAAAGTAGCGCTCGAACATCTGCCCGGTGGTCTCGGTGTTGTTGTCGTAGAAGTTCATCGCCCGCAGGTCGGTGAAAAAACGCTCGACCGTTTCCGCCGTCACCTTGAATTTCTCGACGAGCTGACGGGTGAAATCCTCGCGGTCGAAGGTCGTTTCAATGGAGAACTGCGGATTAACAAAACGCACGCCCTTCAGCTGGATGATCGAATCGGCGATATCCTGGCTCCAGTATTTCCGGATGGATTTGAGCATCCCGAAGGGAAATCCATGCAGGGAGATGTCGAAAATATGCCCGCCTTTCCGGGTGAACCAGGTCGCCAAGCCGCCCAACTGATAATGATGCTCCAGCAGCAGGACCTTGTGCCCGCATTTGGCCAGCACGTTGGCGCCGGTGAGGCCACCCAAGCCGCTGCCAATCACCACGATGTCGTAGTGGTCATCGATATCTTTGAGCCAGTCGTAAGCCATGCGAGATGCCCAAGTAAGAGGCCCCGCCAGAAAGCGCAACGCGGAAAAATCTAGGCGCGGCTGGCGCCCTGCAAAATGTGGTAATTGGCCATCGAGATGCCGCTCAGCATCGCCCCCACGATGCCGAGAAAACCCTGGTCGGTGCCGCAGAGGTAGAGATTCGCCAGATGGGTTCGGCCGTTGCGGATCTTGTGCGGCGAACCATAGATCGCCCCGTTGATATGCCCGGTGAATTTCCGGATCGTCCGCGGCGTGAACATGTCCGTGGCCAGCAAGGATTGCTCCAGCACACCGTCCGCGACCGGCGGCAGAAAGCGCCGGGCACTGCGGCCCACGGCGGCAAACCAGCGCTGCTTATCCGCCTGATAGGTCTCCTCCGGCAGGTGCGCCCATAGGTTGTAATTGGCCAGACAGGTGACGCGGAAAATCCCCTCGCTCAGGTTGGGGCCGGCGTAATCAAAGTTATTCGGCAGGCAAATCACCCCGCTGCGCAGATCGACCTGTTCCTCGGCCCGCGAGTAGTCGAACCGGTCCGAATCGTTGAAGAAAATAATGGTGTCATCACCCCAGCCCCACGCGGCCGGCAGGAGGCGGTGCACACTGATGGTTTCGACAAAGGATAGGGCGCCCGTATTTTCCGCCGCGGCCTGCGCCTGGGGCGGCGCGCAGAGATTCATGGTTTCGGCGAAGCCCACCGAGGAAATGACATGTCCCGCAGTGACCTCCTCGCCGTTGTCGAGGACCAGCCGGGCCGCCCGGCCCTGCTCCTCAATGATCCGGGCCACGCCGCACTTCATCCGGCGTTCACCCCCGGCGGTCCGGAATTTGTCCAACAGCACCCGGAGAATGACCCGGACGCCCTCCAGTGGCCGGGCGAAGCCTTCCAGGTAAAGCGCCTTGAACATGATCACGAATTGGCCGAATTCCATGTCCCGCTCCTGGGCGCTGCCGTAGTACATGACCGGGCAGAAGAGCATGTCCAGCAGCAGCGGATCGGTGATGTACCGGGCAACCAACTCCCGGGCCGAGACCGGCTTGGCCTCCAGGGAGACATCATCATAGGTGCGGACGAGTTGCACCAGCGTCCGCCAGCCGTCGGTTTGGGCGGGAAATTGCGCGGCTATCTCCGACTCCAGCACCGCAAAATCGTTGGTGAACTTGAGGGAGCGGTCGCGGAATGCGATGCGCGACTGTTTCTGGGGGCAGAGGGCGAACTCGTCGCGCTCGATGCGGAGTTGGCGGAGCAACTTGCCCAAGGGGGTCCCCTTCACTCCCGGCGGCACGTAGTTCGTCATGGCGTGCAGACCGACGTCATACTTGCGGCCGTCGACACTGTAGAAACTGTTCAGGCCGCCCGCCGTGTTGTGTCGCTCAAAGATGCAAACCTTCTGCCCGAAATGGGCCAGCCGGATTCCGGCCGCCAAGCCGGACATACCCGCGCCGATGATCACCACGTCATAATGGGAGTCTTTCACTTCAGGTAGGGCGAGTCATCCGGACGAGCCGGGCGCATCATTAAATAATAAAACCGGGTCGGCATGTCCGGCGGACTCGCCCTACCCGATTGGTCGTACCAGACAAGGACTCGACTCAAGCCTTGGCGGCAAATTTTGGCGTCAGATATTCCGCACAGCTCTCCAGCGAGGCCAGATGCGAGTAATCCGTCTCCGGCACCTCAATGCCATGGCGCTTGCGCAGTTCCATCACGATATCGAGAAAATCCATCGAATCCAACTGCAGTTGGTCCCGCAGTTTGATCTCGGGCTTGATCGCACTGAGATCCTCGTCCGGTGCGATGTCGGAGATGATGTCTATAACCAGCTGCTTGCAGTCTTCTTTCGTCATGGGTGTTGCCGCATTAAGCGACGTATCGCTTGATAATCAATGTCGAATTAATGCCCAGCATGCCGAAGGAATTGTTCAGGATCACATCAATTCGCGATGCTTTCTTCGGCTGGTTGATAACCAATCCCGGTATATCGCACTGGGGGTCAAGATTATCCACGTTGATGGTCGGGTGCACCATCAGGTCATCGAAACTGGGCAGGTTGCCGGCCAATTCGAGGGCACCGGCGGCACCCATCGCGTGGCCAATAAAACCCTTGGTGTTGTTGATGTGCGGCGGAGTGCTGCGCGCCTTGAAAACCTCGGCAATGGCCACGCATTCCTGGATGTCGCCCTGCGGCGTCGAGGTGGCGTGGGTGTTGATCAGATCGATGTCCTCAATGGTCATGCCAGCGTTGGTGATGGCCTTGCGGACGCATTCGGCCTGCCGTTCGGGGTTAGGGAGGACGTAATCGGTGGCATCCGAATTCACATGGTAGCCGGCGATCTCGCCGTAAATCTTCGCTCCCCTCGCCTGTGCATCCTCCAGCCGCTCGATCGTGTAGATGCAGCCGCCTTCGGAAATCACGATGCCATTGCGTGCCTGGTCAAAGGGTCGGCTGGCTTTCGTGGGGTCCGCATGGGCGGCGAGGGCGTTCTGGCTTTTGAACCCGGCGAAGATACCGAAGGTTTGGGGGCTTTCGCTGACCCCGCCGGCCAGGGCAAAGTCAACCTCACCCAACCGCAGCATCTGGGCGGCGTGGATCAGGCCCATGTTGCCGGCGGCGCACGCGGCACCGATGGTATAGGCGGGCCCGGTGATGCCCAGATTCAGTGACACCTCGCCCGCGGCATTGTTGGCGACCGTGCGGGGATTGTGGTGATGCGACCAGAACTTCGTGTCGTACTTGAACTGGGAGATGTTGTAGACCTCGTTCTCGGTCTCGACGTTGCCGTGCTCCGTCACACCCAGGTAGACGCCGATCCGGCTCTTGTCCCGCGTCTCCAGATTGACCCCGCTGTCAGCGAGGGCCTCGCGGGCGCAATAGATGCTGATGCCGCCAACCCGGGTGCCAATCCGCACATCCTTCTTTTTCTGGTATTTCAGCGGATCAAAGGTGCACATGCCCGCCGGATGACGCCCCATGTAGCGGACATCGATGGTCGTGATGCCCGACACCCCGTTCAGCAGGTTTTGACGGAACTCGGCGAGCGAGTTCCCGTTGGGGGCGGTGAGCCCGATCCCGGTGATAACGATGCGGCTTGGCTTCATGCGGTTTCCTGAATGGAGCAGATTTGCCTAGCCAACGGAAATCGAAACGCAATACAAGTCTAGGCATGAAAGTCCTCGTCGCCGGCGGTGCGGGTTACATTGGCAGTCATTGCGTGCGCCAGTTGCTGGCCGCCGGCCACGAGCCCATCGTGCTGGATAACTTCGCCTACGGCCATCGCTCCGCCGTCCCCGCCGGCGTGCGGCTCCACGAGGCCAGCCTCGCCGATGCGGCGGCGCTCGACCGCGTCTTTCAGGCGGAGCGGGTCGATCTGGTCATGCACTTCGCGGCCTTTTGCTATGTCGGCGAGTCGGTCACGGCTCCGCTGAAGTATTACCTGAACAACGTTTCCGCCACCTACACCCTGCTCGATGCGATGCAGCGTCACGGGGTGAAGAAATTCGTCTTCTCCTCCACCTGCGCCACCTATGGCATTCCCGCCACGCTGCCGCTGGTCGAGGGCATGCCGCAGGCTCCAATTAATCCCTACGGCCAGACCAAGCTGGACGTGGAAAACGCCCTCAAGGCGCTCGCGCACGGCCAGGGGCTGAGTTTTGCGGCCTTCCGCTATTTCAACGCCGCCGGGGCCGCCGAGGACGGCAGCATTGGCGAGGATCACGATCCGGAAACGCACCTCATCCCCCTCGCCATCGGCGCCGCGCAGGGCAACCGGCCGGCCCTGCAGGTCTTCGGCACCGACTACCCCACGCCCGACGGCACCTGCCAGCGCGACTACGTGCATGTGGATGATCTCAGCCGGGCTCACATCGCTGTGTTCGAAAAGCTGGCCAAGCCCGGCACCGCGCACTTCTACAATCTCGGCACCGGAACCCCCACCTCGGTCCGCGAGGTCATTAACGCAGTCGAAAAAGTCACTGGACTCACGGTGCCCGTCAAGTTCGGCCCCCGTCGCGAGGGCGATCCGCCCGCGCTCTATGCCAACTCCGCCAAAGTTCAGGCGGAGCTCGGCTGGAAGCCGAAATTCATGTCGATTGAGCCAATCGTCGAGACGGCCTGGCGCTGGCATTCGCGCCAGCCGACGGGCTACGGTGACCGGTGAGACAAATTAGCAGCCGAAACAGTTACGGC
>JBAXWQ010000178.1:0-7009 GCA_037128315.1 Opitutia bacterium
CGAGAGATTTGACCTGGAACGGCGGGCATTCCAAATTATTTCACTCGCTGGACCGGTTTAAGCATCTAGGCTCACAAATTCAGATCCAAGCCACCCATCACCCTATGACGGAGAAGAAGGAACTGCTTACCACCAACCGCAAGGCGCTGACCATAAATTTGGACGGCTCCCATTACGGCACGATTGCGGAGATTGGCGCCGGCCAGGAGGTTTCCCGCATATTCTTCCAGGTGGGCGGCGCGTCCGGGGCCATCGCCAAGACCATGTCGGCATACGACATGACGTTCAGCGATGCGATCTACGGCAAGGCCCCGCGCTATGTATCACGCGAGCGCCTCACCACGATGCTCGACCACGAATATCGCCTGCTGAAGGAGCGCTTGTCCGAAAAGCGGGGCGATCACACCCGGTTCTTCGTTTTTGCCAACACAGTCGCGACCAAAAGCTTTAAAAACACCGCGGACGGCCATGGCTGGCTCGGCATCCGTTTCCAACATGCCCCGCTGGCGGAGCCCAGTGACATCATTGTGCACGTCCGCATGTGGGACAAGGAGAACCTCCAGCAGCAGCAGGCCCTGGGCATTGTCGGCGTAAACCTCATCTACGGCGCCTTCAATTACGCGGATGATCCGCGGCAGCTCACCCAGTCCCTGGTGGACGGCATCGGCACGGAACGGGTGGAAGTGGACATGCTCAAGGTCAGCGGCCCCGCGTTCGCACAAATCGACAACCGCCTGCTCTCCCTCCACCTCGTGGAGTACGGCCTCACCAATGCGGTGATGTTCGCCCCGAACGGCGATGTCTTGCAGCCCTCGGAGGTGCTTTTCCACAAGGCCGTCATGGTGGAGCGGGGCAGCTTCCGCCCCGTCACCCACGTGAATGTCGACATGCTGAACTGCGCCGCGGCGCAATTCATGCAGGAGCCGACCGTGAAGGACAAGCAGGTGCTGGTCCTCATGGAAATCACCATGAACAACCTGCTCGCCGCGGGCGATCTGGATGCCGCGGATTTTCTCGCCCGCGTCGACATGCTGGGGCACATCGGCTTCACCACCCTCATTTCCAATTACCCGGAATTTTACCGGCTGGTTTCCTACATCCGCCGCTACACGAAGGAAATGATCGGAATCGCGATGGGGATCAACACCCTGCAGGAGATCTTCAACGAAAAGTACTACGAGGATCTGGAAGGCGGCATCCTCGAATCCATGGGCCGCATGTTCCGTCACGCCGTCAAGCTGTACGTGTACCCCATGCAAAAGGAAGCCTATGATCGCTACAATTCGGGGGGCATCGCGGCCAAGGGCGCCTTGGTCGGCGGGGATTCGTTTGCCTCCGGCATCATGATCACCGCCCGCAACCTGCAGGTCGCGGACGGTCTGAGGAATCTGTACGCCCACCTGCTCGAGAACCACAACCTCGATTGCATCGTCGGCAGCAATCCCGACTACCTGAATATATTCTCCCGGGATGTGCTCCAGCGCATCAAGTCCGGTGATGGCACCTGGGAGCAGCTGGTGCCGGCCAAGGTCGCGGCCATCATCAAGGCGCGCCGCCTGCTCGGCTATGCCCCCAAGACGACCGCGGCGGTCTAGTACGCGGCGGATCCCCCGCAAGTGGCGCGGATTTTACGTGTCTTCCGCGCCACCGTGAGCAACCCTTTTTCCGCATGCGCTTCTCCAAATACCACGCCCTGGGCAATGACTACATCGTGATGAGTCCCGCCGATTTTCCGGACTGGACCGCGCCCACGCGCGAGCAGATCCGGGTGATCTGCCACCGGAACTTTGGCGCCGGCTCGGATGGAATCCTCTGGGGGCCGCTGGCCACCCCCGCCGCCCAGTTTGGCCTGCGGATATTCAATCCCGACGGCTCCGAGGCGGAAAAGTCCGGCAATGGGCTGCGCATTTTCTCCCGTTTTCTCTACGATCAAAAGCGCGTCGGGGAGAAGCCCTTCACCATCCAGGTTCCCGGCGGCGTCGTGGAATCCCGCGTCGCCCAGGCCGGCCAGCTCATCACGGTGGCGATGGGCCGGGTGACGTTTCAAAGCGACCAGATCCCGGTCGCGGGTCCCGTGCGTCCGGTGCTCAACGAATCCATCACCATCCGGGACCGCGCCTTCACCTACTGTGCCGCCGGCATCGGCAACCCGCATTGTGTGATTGTCCTGCCGGAAATATCCGCGGCGCTGGCCACCACCTATGGCCCCGACCTGGAAGTGCATCCGAATTTCCCCAAACGCATCAACGTGCAGTTCCTGAAAGTCATTGATCGGCGCAACGTGCGGATCGAAATCTGGGAACGCGGCGCCGGCTACACCCTGGCCTCCGGCAGCAGCTCCAGCGCCTCCGCCGCCGTCGCGCACCAGCTCGGCCTGGTCGATGCCCACCTGACCGTGCATATGCCGGGCGGACAGATCGGCATCGAGATCGCACCCGATTTTTCCGTCAAAATGACCGGCCCGGTGACGCGCGTGGCCGAAGGGGTGCTGCATCCGGAGCTGTTCACCACGAAGGTCTGAGCCCCGTTGGGCGGACGGCTTATTGTGCTTTGCGCTGGCCGTTTCCTTCCCTAGCTTGGCGCGGTGATCGGTTGGATCGGAGATTTTTTTCGCTTTTGGCCGGCGATGTTCTACTGGAACGCCCGCAAGGCTTGGTTCCGCCTGCGAGGTGCGGCCCGCGATGATTGTCCCTGCCAGAATGCCAGCGATTCGGGCCTGGCCTTGGAAACGCGCTGCGACGCCATTATCCAGTGGAACCAGCCGGCGCGTTTCCGGCGCATCTGCTCACTGCTCAAGGAGACCCCGGCCGGCTTGCGCTGTTCGGTGGAGGCGGAGCGCGTGCGCCCGTTCTGGGGCCGGGCGATGGTGTATGTCGCGACCAGTCTTCTGGGAATCTACCTCACCATGACCTGCGCCGCTTTCCTGGTCCTGCGGGCCGTGCATTACGACATCAGCTATGCCACCGTGGCCTGGCCGATGCATTGGAGCCGATTCCGGGTGGCCCAGGAAAACCTCTACACCCAGCGCGCCACCGCGGCCCTGCAGGCCGGGAATTTTCCCGCGGCGATGTTATCGCTGGAAATGGTGTGCAAGCTGAACCCCGGGAATTACGGCGCCGGCCTGACCCTGGCCCGCCTGTCCCAGGCTGCGGGGCAGTCTTCCGTCGCTGACCATATCTATGAGCGGCTCATGCGGGATGCGCCGGATGAACGCATCAAGACGGCCCAGATCTGGTATCGCACCCTGCTGGGTCGCGGCGACTACACCAAGATCATCCCACTGGCCGCGGCCATGCTGAGTGAAGACCCCGCCGAACGCGGGGTCTGGTTGTACGGGCTGCTTTTTGCCGCCCGGCAAAGCCATGACGGCCGGGCCCTCGGCGTGGTGCAGCAGGAAAACCCCCACCTGCCCGAGTGGTGCACCAACCTGATCGAGGCCGAGCAGTCATTGCTCGAGCAACAGGCGGGCCTTGCCCTCCCGCTCCTCACCCAAGTGCATCGCCAGCCGGCCGATCCCGTCATCCCCTTCTATCAGGTTGAGCGTTTGCTCCTGAGCGGCCACTACGCCCAGGCCGAAAAGCAGCTCGCGGCGTACAGCAAGGTGCTGCCATTTGACGAAGCCGCCTTTTTGCGGCTGCGCCTCGACCAGGCGCAGGGTCGACGGGATTTGCTCCGGGCCGAACAGTCCGATTTGCTCCGGCAGCCGCTCAGCGTCCGGCTGGCCGGCAAATGCTGCGCCTACCTGATTGCGCAGCGGAGATCGGAAATGGCCCCCCCTTTCCTCAACTTGTTTATCCATGCCGGTCCACCGCTGACAGAGGAAACCGTCCCGCTTTACCAGGCCGCCTACTTGACCGCGGCCTTGGCGGGCGAAACGGTCCATCAGGAAGCCATCCGGGCTCAGCTCATGCATTTCACTTCCAGTGACACCCGCGTGCTGCATGGAATTTATCAGGTGCTGAAACCAGGCAAACCCGACCCGCAACTTGCCCGCATTCTGCCGCTGGTTTCCCTTCCGCTGGAAGTGGTGTACGCGATTCTGGAGCTTCCACCGGCGCCGCCGCCGCCATGAATCAACCGACCGTGAATGTACCGCCCAGCCTCCGGAGCCTGCCCGCCGCTGTCATCGGCCTGGGGGGGTGGCTGCTCTGCTTGGTCACCGGTTTCAGCATCATGCTTTGGCCCCAGTGGCGGGATAACCCCGATCTCTCCCATGGTTTTTTCACCCCGCTCATCTTCGTTCTCCTGCTCCGGGAAAGCCGGCGACAGGGCACAACGCGCTGGATTCCGGATACCGGATGGGCGCCCATGGCACAAGGTACGACACTCGTGCTCGCCTTCGGCCTGTTTGTCCTGGCGGGCCTGTTTGCCGCTTCCCTCGCCTGGACGCACGCGGTGGTGCTCGTGCTGCTCGCCGGGTCGCTCGGGTGCTTTCTGCTGGTGGGATTGCTCCTCCTGGCCGGCGACCGGGTCCGCCTGGTTCCCTTCAACTGGATCAGTGTTACCGCCATCATTATTTGGGCGTTGGTGACGCCCATGCCGAACGGCACCTACGCCCGCCTCACCCTGGGGCTCCAAGGCTGGGTGACCGGCAGCGTGATGAACACGCTCCATCTGCTTGGGGTGCCCGCCCGCCAGCATGGCAATATTATCGAGCTGGCGCGGACCACGGTGGGCATCGAGGAGGCCTGCAGCGGAATACGCAGCCTGATCTCGTGCGTTTTTGCGGGGCTCTTTTTCGCCGCCTGGCAGGTCCGCCGGCCGGCCGGCCGGCTGGTGCTGATCATCGCCGCCCCCCTGCTGGCCCTGGGCATGAACTTTTTGCGCTCCCTTACCCTGACGCTGCTGGCCAATGGCGGCACCGATATTTCGGGGTTCTGGCATGACGCCACCGGTTTTGGCATTCTGGCCGTGACCGCGGCGTTGCTCGCCCTGTTGGCGATGCTGTTGGAAGGCAAGCCCCAGCCGGCGACCTTGCTGGCGCCGCCAGCGGGCCCACCGCCCCGCTGGTCGCTGTGGCTTTTTGGCGGCGGGACCGCGGCCACCCTCCTCGTGGCGACCGCCTATTTCGCCCTGACTCGCCCCGCCAGCCACCAAGGCCGACCGGTCCCCGAATTGGCCGCCTTGCTGCCGACCGAGTTCACCGGGTGGCAGGTAGCGACCGCGAAGGATCTCTACCAGTTCTCCGGCATTCTCCAAACCACCCATCTGCTGGAACGGACCTATGTGCGGACCGGCGGCGATAATCGTTTCGATCAATTCTCCGTTTACCTCGCCTATTGGGAAGCCGGGCAAACTTCCGTCAGCCGGGTGGCCTCCCACACTCCCGATGCCTGCTGGCCGGGTTCCGGCTGGAACGCCCGTCCAGTCCCGGTTCCGCAAATGGCCCTCCCCTATCCGGGTGGGAAAACTTCACCCGGGGAACATCGGATATTTCAAAATCCCTTCGGGGAGGCCCAGCATGTCTGGTTCTGGCATATCTACGACGGGCGCAGCATTGATTACCGCGATCCGTATTCGCTGTCCGCCCTGCTGCAAATCGCCCTGCGCTATGGTTTCCGCCGGCCGGGCGACCAATTTTTCGTCCGCATCTCCAGCAACCGGGACTGGACCGAACTGGGCCAGGAGCCACTGGTCAGGGACATTGTCGCGAAACTGACCGCCATCGGCCTTTGATCATGCCATTTGCCGTCACCCGCCAGGAAAGAAAGATTCTCGCCGTGTTGGCCGCCCTGATTGTCTTGGGCCTCATTGGCCTGCTGATCCTATAATCGGTGCATTGCAGTTGCCAAGGGCGCGCAATTCAAAATCTTGGGCATCTCGCACCCCGGTTGGTGCGTATTGATATGGAATGCCGCTGGCTATCACTCCCTCCTTCCTGCCGCTCGGGATATTGCCATCCCGACCCGCGGGACTGTGGTCCGGTCGCATGAAGCCGTTGGATCCAACGGCCGAGATGGAGGCGGGCCTGGCCAAGGAACAGGCGCGGCTGCTGAGCGCCATCGCCCAGGGCGACAAGCGCGCTCTTGGCCGGCTTTACGACGCGCTGGCCAAACCCCTCTATTCCCTTGCCTATCGCGTGCTGAATGACGGCACCGAGGCGCAGGACATCGTCCACGACGTCTTTGTACAAATCTGGCACAAGGCCGCGACCTATGATGTGTCGCGGGGCACCGTATTCGGCTGGGCCGCCACCCTCACCCGCAATCGGGCCATCGACCGGGTCCGCACCCGTAAGCGCCGGGCGGAACTGCTGACTGAATTTGCCCCGGATCTGCCTACCGGCTCGCCGGAAAGCGACCAGGACTCAGCCGCCAGCCTCTGGGTGCGGGAAAAGGCGACCAGCGTGCGCGCGGCCCTGCGCCAACTCGCACCTGACCAGCAAAAGGCCATTGAACTGGCCTTCTTCGGCGGCTGCACGCAGCAGGAGATTGCTGAAAAACTCAACGCCCCTCTCGGCACCATCAAGGCGCGCATCCGCCGGGGTCTCTTCAAATTGCGCGAAATTCTTCCGGACCAGCTATGATTACCGAGCCTCAGGAAGAACTCGCCGCCCTTTACGCCTTCGGCCTGCTCGAAGGCGGGGAAAAAGCGTCCTTTGAGTCCGCCCTCGCGGAGAACGCCGAACTGCGGACGCTGGTCGCACAGTTGGCGCAACGCACCCCGGCGCTGGCGTTCAGCGCGCCCCAAATCCAGCCCCCCTCCGGTCTGAAGGCCCGCATTTTGGAAAATTGTGCGGCGCAGCGGCCCACGGATAATGCACCGGGGCTGGCGAGGGTAGCGCAAGATGTCAACCATCCATGGCTGCCCGCCAGCAGTTTTCTTTATGGCACAAGTGCTCTGAAAATTCCAGGGCGATCAACGCCCGCCCGCCCAGGGGACGTAGCGGCTTCAATCAGCCGCTCGCGTCTGCCTCAGCCACATGCAGGAAGACTGAATTGGAGTGATCTGCCTGGTGCTGGGTCAGCCTTCGGTTCGGTACAGCCTTGTTGCAGATACCATGGTGCGG